>DONB01000233.1 GCA_003510325.1 Thiobacillus sp.
CCCATGTTGCTGTCGGTCGCCTGTTTCGGCGTCCACTGATGTGCGCCCGCCGGGCTCTCGGTCAGCTCCCACTCGTTTCCGAACAGCATGTCGAGGTAGCTCATGTCCCATTTCGTCGGCGTCGGCGTCCACGAGCCTTCCAGGCCGCTGCCGATCTGGTCGCCGCCCTTGCCGCTGCCGTGCGCGCACTTCCAGCCCAGGCCCTGCTGTTCGATCGGCGCAGCCTCGGGTTCGGGGCCGACCAGCTTGGCGTCACCGGCACCGTGGCATTTTCCGAAGGTGTGACCGCCGCAGGTCAGCGCCACCGTTTCCTCGTCGTTCATCGCCATGCGCGCGAAGGTCTCGCGCACGTCGCGGCCGGATGCAACCGGATCCGGGTTGCCGCCGGGGCCTTCGGGGTTGACGTAGATCAGACCCATCTGCACCGCGGCGAGCGGGTTCTCGAGGTCGCGTTCACCGGAGTAGCGCGCTTTGTCGTCGAGCCACTTCTGCTCGTTGCCCCAGTAGACGTCGATTTCCGGTGCCCAGATGTCTTCGCGCCCGCCGGCGAAACCGAAGGTCTTGAAGCCCATCGATTCCATGGCGACGTTGCCTGCGAGAACGATGAGGTCGGCCCAGGAGATCTTCCTGCCGTACTTCTGCTTGATCGGCCACAGCAGTCGGCGCGCCTTGTCGAGGTTGACGTTGTCGGGCCAGCTGTTGAGCGGTGCGAAACGCTGGTTGCCGTGCCCCGCTCCGCCTCGCCCGTCGCCGGTGCGGTAGGTGCCCGCGCTATGCCAGGCCATGCGAATGAAGAAGGGCCCGTAGTGTCCGTAGTCCGCCGGCCACCAGTCCTGCGAATCGGTCATCAGGGCCGTTAGATCTCGCTTCACGGCCCCCAGATCGAGGGTCTTGAAAGCTTCCGCGTAGTTGAAGTCTTCCTCCATCGGACTGGACTCGGGAACGTGCTGGTGCAGGATTTCCAGGTGCAGCTGATTCGGCCACCAGTCGTGATTCGACGTACCACTTCCGGCTTTGTGAACAAACGGGCATTTGCTTTCTGACATGTCTCTCTCCTGTTGATCTCGGCTCCACAGTGGAATCGTTTTTTAATTAAAGCCCACGAATGAGAATTCGCCTCATGAATAATCTAGAATGATTTCATTGACAAAATCGAACGAACGTCATGACCCTTCAAGAACTGAAATACCTTGTGGCGCTAGCCGATCACGGCCACTTCGGCCGCGCGGCCGAGGCCTGCTTCATCACGCAGTCGACACTGTCGACCCAGATCAAGAAGCTGGAAGACTTCCTCGGCGTGACGCTGTTCGACCGCAGCCTGAAGCGCGTCACACCGACGCCCATCGGCAAGGAAATTTTGCAGGCGGCGCGCAACATCGTCGAAGAGGCCGAACGGATCCGGGAACTGGCGAAGCACGCGCAGGACCCGATGGCCCGAACGCTCCATCTGGGCGTGATTCCCACCCTCGGTCCCTATTATCTGCCGCATGCCCTGACCCTGGTGCACAAGAAGCATCCCGGACTGCGTCTGCTGCTGCGCGAGGAAATGACGCCGCAAATCCTTGAGCACCTGCTGGACGGCAAGCTCGATGCCGGCCTGCTAGCGCTGCCGGTGACCGACGACAGCCTGCGCGTCGAGCCGCTGTTCTATGAACCGTTTTATGCTGCGCTGCCGGCCGGACATCTACTCGCCAAGCGCGATGTGCTGAAGGTGTCGGACATCATGGCGGAGAAGCTGCTGCTGCTGGATGAGGGACACTGCCTGCGCGACCAGGCGCTCGATGTCTGCGGCTCGGGGTCGCGCGGCCGCGAGGAGGTGCGTGCCACCAGCCTGGAAACCCTGCGCCAGATGGTCGCCATGGGACTGGGGCTGACGTTGCTGCCCGCTCTGGCGGTGGATGCGGCGCCGCGCGCGAACAAGAAGGCAGTCGAAATCCGGCCCTTCGAATCGCCGGCGCCCGGGCGCACGATTGCACTGGTGTGGCGCAAGCGCGCACCGTTTCCCGAAACCTTCGAACACCTGGCGCGGACGCTGAAAAGCACCCTGCCCAGCGAAGTGGAGCCCGTCTGATGTCCGATCTCAACGACCCGCGCGTTTTTTTCGCCGCCGAGCGCACATTGATGGCGTGGAACCGAACCGGCCTCACGCTGATGGCCTTTGGCTTCGTGCTGGAACGCTTCGGCCTGTTTCTGCATGTGCTGCGCCAGGACCCCACTCATGCGGGACGCGACCTGTCGTTCTGGATCGGCATCGCGTTCATCGTCCTGGCCCTGCTGGTCATCGGCTTTTCCATCGTGCAGTTCCGGCGCGTGCTGAAGACGCTCAAGCCCGTCGAAATCCCCGCGCGCTATTGCACCTGGCCGGGCATCGCGATGAACCTGTCGGTTGTCGTGCTGGGTATCGCGCTGTTGGCGTACCTGTTTTCCGAACTCTGATTTGCGGCGCGATTCCGTGCGTTTCCAGCTCGGACCGGGATCAGTTCGCAGGCATGAAAAAAGCCCCGCTGGANNTGCCAGCGGGGCTCGATTTTCCGTCTTCCAGCTGCCGACGGCGGGCGGGGTCCCTGTCAGGACCGCCTCATTCAGTCATTGTCATGACCTTTGTGATGGCCGTAGTGGTGACCGTTGTCGCCTTTCGTCTTCTGGCAAGGCGTGGTGATCATGAAGGTGCGATCGACCTTGCTGGCGGGGTGCTGCACGTTGATATAGGCGGTGTTCGACTTGAAGGGGTCGAAGTACAGGCCGGTAGCCTCGGCACCGACGGTCGTCAGGCTCGCCCACTTGCCGACAGCTTCGGCGACGCCGTCATTGTTGTCGTCCTTGGCGAACCAGGTGTCCTCGAAGCCGCCCGGCTGGTCTTCGACGATGTAGATGTTGCCGTCGGCGTCGATCGCCAGGTTGTCGGGGCTCTTGAAGGCGCTGCCGACGGGCTGGCCGGTGGCCATGTCCATTGTGTTCTGGTCGGCGAACAGCTTGACCACGTCATTGCGCAGGTCGATCGAGAACACCTTGTTGTTGGTGGTGGTCGCCACGAACAGCATCTGCTTGCCGTTCTTCAGGGTCTTGATTTCCAGATCTTCGGGACGGTCGAAGTTGGTGCCGAGGAAGGCGGGCAGGTTCGGGGTGGCGCGGCCGTCGATCGCGGTCAGGCCGTTGGGGTCGGTGACGACCACGGCGCCCGGCAGGGGCACGCCGTTCATGTCGGTCAGCGGAACCCAGGTGGCGGCGCCGGTGGCTTCTTCAACCGTACCGTCGCCCACGCGCAGCACGAAGGTCTGGCCGGCGGCGAAGAAATCGTCGCCGTTGTCGGCATGCGGGTTGGCCGAGGTGAACTTGAAGATGTGGCTGTCGTTGCGCTCGTCGATGAAGTACAGGTTGTTTTTCTTGTCGAACGCCAGGCCTTCGTGCGAGACGCGCGGCAGGATGTCGCGGTGCTTGATCACGATGTCGGCGGGGGCGGCCAGCGGATTGACCACTTCGAACAGGCGGCCATAGTGGCTCGTGGGGACGGCAGCCGGGTCGCTCCAGGACTCCTCGGCGGTCAGGAAGCTGCCCCAGGGGGTCCAGCGCGAGGCGTCGAAGGACTTGTGGCTGTCCAGCGCCGGGGAAGCGGACGGGCTATGCCAGATGGTCTCGGTCTGCATGGTGCGCAGGTCGGTGCGCTGGATGCCGGCCTGGCCGGTCTCGAACACGGTGAACAGGAAGCGGCCGGCTTGGGGGCCGTTCTCGTTCACGGTGTGCATGTCCCAGTTGCCGCTGTCGAAACGGTTGGCCTGGGTGACGTCGCGGGTCGCGATGTTGATCTGGCTGAAGTGCGGCGAGGACAGCACGAACGGTGCAGATTCGGGCAGCGAACCGGCAACCGTATCGCCGACCAGGGGCGTGAAGTCTTCGAAGGAGGTGCCGCCGGCGAAGGCCGTGGACCCGGCCAGGACCAGGCCGATTGCGAGCGAGAGTTTCTTGAGCATCATGGAGGAGTTCCCTTTGTAAGCATGAATGGAGGTTGTGCCGGGTGGCAGCGTTTTCAGGTTTCCCTCGACGCCGCATTCAGTCGACCCGGTACGCGAGGCATCCTATCGGTCCCTCATGTCATGCATATTTCAGTCAGCAGGATATATCTGGTTCTTCCAGCTCATGCCTGATCTGCCGGACATACAGGGCATGCTCGTCCGATTCCCAGGCTCGTGCGAGGCCGGAACTCGCATACGCGCTACACAGTCGGATTTGAGACTCGCATACAATCGCTTTACTTTGAAACCCATTCCGCATCGTCTCCTGTTGTGCGCATCGCTTGCGCTCTGGCTGTCGTGGGGCCATGCAGCCGCGCTCGATCTGCCTGAGCGCCCCGGTGCATTCTGGCTGCAGTTCGATACGTTGCCTGAACAGGCGCAGCCGACGGTCGAGCGGGCTGATGCCATTCGCTTCGACAGCCTGGCCGCCCTGACCGAGCATGCGCTGCGCGAGCGTGCGGAATCGCGTGCGGCCTGGCTCGGTATCCAGGCCGAAGCGGCGCGGCTGGATGCCGCCACCGCTGCGAACTGGCCCACCCTCACCGGGCTAATCAATTTCACCCGGAGTCGTGCGCTGTCGAGTTCCGGCTCGCCCGTCCCCACCCTGCATCGCTATGGCCCTAGCCTGAGCCTCGCCTATGTGCTGTTCGACTTCGGCGCGAGCGCAGCCAGCATCGACGCCCAGCGCTACCAGCTCATCGCCAGCCTGCTGAACAGCAACCGTACCCTCCAGAACACGATTGCCGAGGTCGAAACCGCCTATTTCGCCGTGCTTGCTGCGCGCGCGCTGGTGGCTGCCCAGGCACAGCAGGAGACGGCTTTGCGCACCAGCCTCGATGCGGTCGAAGTGCGGCCGCGCGGCGGACTGGCCGCACGCGCCGATCAATTGCGCGCGCGCGCGGCCTCGAGCGAGACGACGCTGGCGCGCCAGGCGGCCGAGCGCGACCTGGCGAAAGCCGAGGCGGTATTGAAGCAGGCGGCAGGGATCGCGCCGACGCAGACGCTGGTACTCGACTGGGAGGTCGCGCCGCCCACCCCGCTGGACGCCGCCACCCTGCTGGCCGATCTGCTCGCCGAAGCCGAACGCCAGCGCCCCGACCTGCG
>DONB01000130.1 GCA_003510325.1 Thiobacillus sp.
CCCCCTGGCCGAGCCCCGCCAGGGTGTGCCGGGGCAGCTCGCCCCCGGCCAGCCGCGCATCGCCCTCGAAGACGTAGACGAAGGCGTTGCGGCTATCGGCCAGCGGCAGGATGAACTTAGCACCGACTGCAAGCGCGACATCGAGATACAGCACGTCGGTCGCCGGATCGTCGACGACGCCGTGCACGCCGTCGTACTCGCCGGCCAGAACACGTACCCGCGCGCCATCCCGCACCACGTCGGGAATCGCCGCAGCGGAGAACTCCTGATAGGTGGGATCGGCCATCTTTTCGCCGGCCGGCAGGTTGATCCACAACTGGAAGCCGCGCATCAGGCCATCGGTCTGCTTTGGCATCTCGGAATGGATGACCCCGCTCGCCGCCTTCATCCACTGCGCGCCGCCGGCCTGCAGGTCGCCGCGATTGCCCATGCTGTCACGGTGCTCCATGTGGCCGTCCAGCATGTAGGTGAAGGTGATGAAGCCGCGATGCGGATGCTCGGGAAAGCCGGCGATGTACTCGTCCGGATTGTCGCTGCCGAAATGGTCGAGCATCAGGAAGGGATCGAGGTTCTTCAGCGCAGGCGTGCCGATACTGCGGTGGACGGTGACACCCGCCCCTTCGGTGACTTCGATGGCGGGAACACGCTGGCGAATGGTGCGCAGGGTCATGGCGAACTCCTTATTCTCGAAAATTGATATGCGGCTCAGGCCGCGACGCGCGCCGTCCAGCTGCAGCAAGTGCTGACGGATCACGCGTAGCCGGAACTTGCCGCCTATGCGGTCTATCCGCCGACCCGCCATCTGTCGAGCGGGCGCGCGCTGATCGATTTCCTCGCCGAGCAGCTGGCCGGCGAGCCGGCATGGGATCGCTGAACCGCTCATCGCGCGGGCTTGAGCAGGTGTTCCGGCGCATCTCATGCGCCATCAAACGCCCCCTTATTCCACGCATCAATTCCACCCGGGGCGCATGCCCTATTTGCGCTCACTGTAAATGGGCAGGGTGATGCGGAACGCCATCGACAGCAGGCGGACACACAGCACGCTCGCCATCCCCGACCACGCGGCGATCACCGGCGACACGCCGAATGCCTGCAGGCCGACCAGAACCAAGGCTCCCGCCCAAGCGGCCGATGCATACAGTTCGCCGCGCACGAACACCAGGGGAACCTCGTTGCACAGCACATCGCGCAGCACGCCGCCGACGACACCGGTGATTACGCCGAGCAGGCTGGCCACCAGCCAGGGGGCCTGCCATTCCAGGGCGATCTGGGTGCCGACGATGGTGAACAGGGCGAGGCCGAGTGCATCGGGAATCAGGAACAGGCGCGGAGGCAGGCGCAGGCCGCGCACCGCGAAGAAGACGACCAGCGTCGTCGCCAGGGCAACGACCAGATACACCTGATCGCCGACCCAGAACACCGGACGCTGCAGCAGCACGTCGCGCACCGTGCCGCCGCCCAGCGCAGTGGCCGCGCCTACCATCATCACGCCGATCACATCCATATTCTTGCGACCGGCATCGAGCACCCCGGTCAGCGCGTTCACCGCGACCGCCGACATGCCGGCCCAGTACAACAAGTTTTCCATTGCGGGTATCCCTGAAAAGTGGCGTTGCAGCGCATCCCGGTGGCGCGATGCGCCAGTATCTCAAGAATCCGTCAAGCAGGCACCCGCCCTATCAGCACGGCCCGCATGGCCGAGCGGGCGTGTGGACAGAGGCCGCGATACAATCCGGTCGACTTCCTGGGCTTTCTGCGAAATACCGAATGCTGCCTGCCTCCCTCAAACGCTATGCCTGGCTTTCCATCGCGGCGGCCCTCGCCACCATCCTGCTCAAGGGCTGGGCTTGGTGGCTGACCGGCTCGGTCGGCTTGCTGTCGGATGCGCTCGAATCCTTCGTCAACCTGGCGGGTGCCATGATGGCGCTGGCGATGCTGTCGCTGGCAGCGATGCCGGCGGATGAAAACCATGCCCACGGCCACGGCAAGGCGGAGTATTTCTCCAGCGCATTCGAAGGCTTCCTGATCCTCATCGCCGCCATCGGCATCGCCTACGCAGCCATCGATCGCCTGCTCGATCCGCAGCCGCTCGAAGCGGTGGGCATCGGACTGGCGGTCTCGGTGGTCGCCTCGATCATCAACCTGGCCACGTCTCAAATCCTCATGGGGGTGGGCAAGAAATACAAATCCATCACCCTGGAAGCCGATGCCCACCACCTCCGCACCGATGTCTGGACATCCGCCGGCGTCATACTCGGCGTCGGGCTGGTCTGGGCAAGCGGCTGGCTATGGCTCGATCCCGTGATCGCCCTGCTGGTGGCCATGAACATCGTCTGGACCGGCTGGCAATTGCTGCAACGTTCGGCCGCGGGCCTGATGGATGTGTCCATTTCCACGGAAGACCTCGAGGCAATCGAAGGCGTGCTGGACGGCTATCGGCGGCAGGGGTTCGACTTCCACGCCCTGCGCACGCGCCAGGCCGGCACCCGTGCCTTCGTTTCCGTTCACGTGCTGGTGCCCGGCGCCTGGACCGTCCAGCAGGGTCACGACTGGTCGGAACGCATCGAGGCCGACATCCGCCGGGCCATACCCTACGCCCATCTCACCACGCATCTGGAACCGATCGAGGATCCGCTGTCCCTGGCGGATCAGGAACTGGACCGCCCGGCGGACTGAGCCGGGCGCTGCATCCTGCGACGCCAGGCCCGGTAGGCCAGCACGTATGCGACCCCGTTCACGGCTACGACCACGCCACCCAGGATCTGTTGCAGCGGCACTGTCAGATTCTCGGGATACAGCACCGGCAGCAGGTAACGCGCGACAAAGTCGCCGCTGTATACGCTGCCGCCACCCAGGGCACGCAGGTGATTTTCAAGCGGCGTGAGCGGGCAAATGCCGCCAGCGAACTCGATCGCGGCACCCCATGCCGCAGCGGGCAGATGCAGCCACACCAGCTTCGGCCAGCGCGCCAGCAGAAATCCGCCGCCCATGACAAAGACGACGAAGAGCAGGTGCACCAGCACGAGGACGTCGGCGAGGAAGAGGCTCAAGCGGATCTCCGCGCCTTGGACGAGTCGGTCACCGCTGCCGGTGCATGTGCGAGACGTTGGTCGGCTGCTCGGCCGACAGCCAGGCGATGAACTCGGCGCGCGGCATCGGCTTGCCGAAATGATGCCCCTGAAGCACATCGACCCCCAGATGGCGCAGGATTTCAGCCGTCGCGGCATCCTCGACGCCTTCAGCCACCGATTGCAGACCGAGGGTTCGGGCAATCTGGATAATGGATTGCACCATCGGCAGTCCCTTGGGCTCGTGCAGGCGCCGGATGAAGGAAATGTCGATCTTGAGCTCGTCGGCGGGAATGTCGTGCAGTTGCGAGAGCGATGAATAGCCGGTCCCGAAGTCATCGATGGCCAGCGCGAAGCCGGCGCGGCGCAACTCCTCCAGCCGCGCCGAGGCATGCTCGACATCGCTCAGCGCGACGCTTTCCGTGACCTCCAGCATGATGTCCGATGCCCGCAGGCCAAATTGCGTCACATCCTCGAGCATCTGTTCGGCCAGCGATGCGATGAACAGCTGGCGCTTGGAAATGTTGATGGCGATATGCAAATCGGCATGGCCGTCCGCGCGCCAGTCGCGCAGCGCCGCCAGGCCCGCCTGCCAGATCTGGTGGCCCAGTTCCCGGATAAGACCGAGATTCTCCGCCATGGGGATGAAGATCGTCGGGCTGATCCAGCCCAGATCGTCATCGTGCCAGCGCGCCAGCACTTCGGCGCCGACGCAGCGCCCGGTATGTGCCGATACCAAAGGCTGGAACCAGGCCTCGATCTGTCCCTGATTGATCGCGCTGGCGAGCTGGCTCTGAATATAGAGCTCCCGCCTGCCCTGCCCCTTGTCGTGCATGTCGGTGAAGAAGCAGACCTGATTGCGGCCCTGGGCCTTGGCATGAAACATGGCACGGTCGGCATGCGAGAACAGCAGGCTCATATCGTCGCCGTCATCCGGGAACACGCTGACGCCCATGCTGAAAGTCACACGGATGTCGTTGCCCGCAATATGCTGCGGTGCCTGCACGATGTGGCCCAGCTTGTTCGTCACTTCGCGCACCGTGTCGAGCGACGCCATGTCCGGCAGCAGCAGCACGAACTCGTCGCCGCCCCAGCGTGCCAGGGTATCGCCGGCTCGCAGCGCATTGCGCAGGGTCTCGGCAAACGCGACCAGCAGCGCATCGCCCGCCTTGTGGCCGAGCGAATCGTTGATGGTCTTGAAATTGTCGATGTCGATGAAGCACACCGCAGCGCAATGCCCGCTACGCTGCGCCAGTTGCAGCGCCACCCTGAACCGGTCTTCCAGCAGAACACGATTGGGCAGTCCGGTCAGTGCGTCGTGCAGCGCCATGTGGGTGATCTGCCGCTCGTGCTGATAGCTCTGGGTGATGTCGCGGATGACGCCGCGGATCGCCACCAGCGTGCCGCCCGCATCACGATAGCCGATGAAGCGCGCCTCGACCCATTCCTCGCCGTTGGCATCGACATTGAGGCGCAAGCGCATGCTGGTCTGGTTTTTTCGTGCGGCACGCAGCAGTTCGCACTGGCCGAGCAGCGCGTCGAGATCGTCCTCATGCACGAAATTGGCCAGGGTCATGCCGACCGAGTCGTTGCGACGGCAGAGGCGCGCCCAGCCCGGACTGGCGTGGAGAATCCTCCCATCGAAATCGAGATCGAGCACCGCCTCGTCAAGCATGGCGAGCGTCTCCATGTAGATCTTCTGCTCGGTCTCGCGTCGTTCCACGGTGGCCGCAAAGGCCTCGAAANNAAGCCCCAGAATCTGCCAGGCCAGCTGCGCCCCTTCGACCACCCGATAGGCCTTGATCCGTACCTTGCCCGGGCCACTGTCCGGCCAGGGGACATTCACGCCGACAAAACGCTGTTCGCCGATCTTGACCGTATCGTGACGCATCGGGGTTTCCGGCAGAGAAAGCTGCGGGTGAGAACGCACCAGTTCGCGATCGTCCATGAAAGCCACCAGATGGACGTCCGGAATGAGCAGCTGGCGCAGCGTTTCGGTATTGAGGGGACGGAACAGCAGCAGCTGGCCCTGTCCGTCCGGGCCGAGCCAGATCGGCACCCGGAACACGCGGTAGATTTCGTCATGCGAGGGAAGCAGCAGCCATTCCGTCGCGGTGACGTCCCGCACATCGATGGCCTGGGCGATCGGACCATAGCGATAGCGGATATCCCCCCCCGGTCCGACGACGATCATCGTGGGGAATTCCAGAAAAGCCCACTGCGCATTGAGATAGGCACTGAGCCGGGGCGCCGTGCCGGGCGTATTGGTTTCGAGCAGCCGTGAAAATTCGAGGCGCCCGACCACTTGGTCTGCACTGGTGCGCCAGGCCGATTCCAGACGAATCAGTTGATCACTGTAGTAGCTGCGCGTGGCTTCACGATGCTGCGCGATTTCGCGCCCCTCGATGACATGGAAGGATGCGAAACCCGCCGCCGCCAGGATGATCGAAGCCGCCAGCGCGACCAGCAGGAGATGGGCAAAGGCCTGCCCGCGCAAGCGCGAAAAGCCTTCCTGCAGCCAGGCTTTCAAGTCAGTCCGAACGCGCGTCATTCACCTGGGGCAGCCAGCGTTCGTCGATCGTGCTTGCGATATCCCGTCCGCCCGGCATCGTCAGGCCGACCGATTTCATGAATACCCGGGTGGACTCGATTTCGGCTTTGTCGAAACGACCGTCACGGCTGTAGAAGTCGGGCAACCTGCCGAGCGCACGCACGATGTCGGCACGCAGCGCCGCGTCGGCAATGCCGAGGCGCAGGGGAATCTGCTCGCGCGGCACTTCATGGATCCATTTCAATGTGCGTCGCAGCATCTGCAGCATCTTGCGGGATGCCTCCGGTCGCACCTCAAGCGTGGATGGCGACGCTGCGAGCACGGCGCGCACATGGTTGCTGCCGGCCAGCCGGGCCGGATTTCCGGGGTCATACAAACTGGCAATCTGCACGCCGAGCCCCTCGCGTACGAGGGAGCTGGAATTGGGCTCCTCGCAAAACACGGCGTCGGCCACCTCTCCAGCCAGCGCACCGTGAACCCCCTCGTAATTCTGGGTGATCGGCACCCACCGGATTTCCTGCGGGCGGACGCCTTGCGAGCCGACCCAGTGCTCGGCCAGCAGTTGCAGATAGGTCTTGGTCGAGACACTTCCCATCGGCACCCCCACGCTGTGGCCACGCAGATCCTTGAGACTGCGTATCTTCGTCGCCAGCGCTTTGCGCACGACGATGCCGTAAGGCGGCGCCCCGCTCGACAGCGCGGCGACGGCAACGATGTTCTTACGCTTGGCGATGAAGTTCGGCAGGATCGGAAAACCGGTGCCGGCAAAGTCGGCATTGCCGGCCAGCATGTCCTCGGCCGCGAGGACGCCCGAGGGCAGATGGCGGATGGTNNCGCCGAACTCGCGGTCGACGCCGAGCACCGGAATCAGCTCGAGCGGAAAAAAAGGCATCAGGTGCGGACCGGGGATGTTCAGGCGTATGAGCTCGACGCCTGCAGCCCGCAACGGTCCCAGCGCAGCCGTCATGCCAAGCACCCCCAGCCCTGCCAACGCCTGCCTGCGTGACATGCCCATGCTCGTCCCCTCTTTGATTTTCATTACGGCGTGCCGCAGGATGGCATGGCCGCCAGACAAGCGCAAGCGCCCGCCCCATCGATGCAACACCCTGCGGAATGGTGAGGAAGATTCTCAGAACGGCAGGCTGCCGACGTCCAGCAGGCGGATCGCAGACATTCCTCTGCCTGCGTCGCGTCTCAACTGCTGCGGTAGATGTAGTCCCGGCTGAAGGGGTAGCGTGGCTGGCTGCCGTCGACCGGCTTGCCCGCCAGACCCTGCCACAACTCCATCCAGCCGTGGTCGAAGGCGTAGGCGGAGCCCGCCATGTAGATGCGCCAGATGCGGTATTTCTGTTCGCCGATCAGGCTGCGTGCTTCGTCGGCATGCGCCTCCAGCCGGGTGACCCAATGCCACAGCGTCCTGCCGTAATGCGGACGCAGGTTTTCGGCATCGAGGCATTCGAGACGGCTGCCCGCCGCGGCGCGCAATACGTCTGATGCATGCACCAGCTCGCCCCCGGGGAACACGTAATCCTCGATGAACTCGGCAATGCCGCTGCCCAGCCCGCTGGATTCCGGCTCGGATGTGGTGATGCCGTGGTTGAGCACCAGTCCGCCCGGCTTCAGCAGCGCGTTGATCTTGTCGAAATAGGTGCCCAGATTGAGGCGGCCGACGTGCTCGAACATACCGACGCTGGCGA
Source organism: Thiobacillus sp. (assembly GCA_003510325.1). GTDB lineage: Bacteria > Pseudomonadota > Gammaproteobacteria > Burkholderiales > Thiobacillaceae > Thiobacillus. The sequence continues at coordinate 7,317 of DONB01000130.1, forward strand.
TCTTGTCGTAGCCGCCGTGCTCGGGCACGTCGCGGTAATCCATCCTGCGCACCTCGACCCGCCCGGCCAGGCCGCGCGCCTCGATCTGCTCGCTGACATACGCATGCTGGTCGTCCGACAGCGTGATGCCGACGGCGCGCACGCCGTAGCGCTCCGCCGCGTGCAGGATCAGCCCGCCCCAGCCGCTGCCGATGTCGAGAAACTGTTCGTCGGGCTGGAGATCGAGCTTGCGGCAGATATGATCGAGCTTGGCTTCCTGCGCGTCGTCCAGACTCATGTCCGGGTTCCTGAAATAAGCGCAGGAATACACCCGCCGCTTGTCCAGCCACAGGCCATAGAAATCATTGGATACGTCGTAGTGGTACTGGATATTCCTGCGGTCCTTGCTGCGCGTGTGACGCCACCACTTCCAGCCGTCGGAGCCGGTTTTCGGCGCGCTGTCGCCCGCGTGGCACAGTCGGTCACCGAGCGCCAGGATGTCGTGCACGTTGCCCTCCAGATCGAGATCGCCTTCGACATACGCTCGCGCCAATGCGCCCAGACTGGGGTCTGCCATGGCCTTGAGACTGGCCGCCTGGTGCAGACGCACCCGCACTGCGGCATTGTCAACGGCGCCGACCTGTTCGCCATTCCACAATTCGACGACGAACGGCAGGCCGGATGCCTCCACCCGCCGCCGCACCTGATGAACCAGCAATTGATCCAGCATCGCACCCTCCTCAAGGAAGGGCGGCGCATTGTTGTCGTGGATTTGCCGCCCTAAATCACTTTAGGCCAAATCCACCACCAGTGCTGAACGGGTGTTGTCCGCCAGCGTCATCGACTCCACCGTATATGCGGCAAGATCGATGCCCATGCGGATTGCCGCACCGGATTTGGCGGCTGCGATCGAGGTGGGATCGAGCTCGAAACGCAGGAAGTGCACCGACGAGGTTTTCTCCTCGTTCTCGCGCTCCAGGTCTTCGTCGGCGATGGCGAACACCTTCGGCTGGTCGGCCACCTGCACCCACACGCGGTCCTCGATGCCCTTCAGCTTGGCCAGCGCCACCTTGCGTTCGTCCGGGTCGGAATACTGGATCATCATGGTCGCCTTCCAGTTGCNNGGATCTGGTAGCGCATGGTCTTCTCGTCTTCGAAAATCAGCGTCACGTGGTCGCCCAGCTCGACCATGCGGTTCTTCTTGTGTGCCATGATTTCGGCGCGCATCTCGGGGCGCACCTTGGCATAGCTTTCCAGGCTCATCAGGCTGTCACGGGTAATGTACGGCATGTTGGTTTCTCCTTGCTGACGATTTATTCCAGGCCGTAGGCGATGCGCAGCAGCGTGATCGGGTGCTGCTTCTGCGCGGTGGCGGCTTCGCCCATGCCCTGCAGGATGTGACGCGCGGCGATCGCGCAGTCGGAACTCACGTAGTCGGGTTGCGGCTCTGCCATCTGGCGGAACACCGGCTTGCCGATCTTCATCGATTTGTCGAAGTATTCGCTTTTCACGCCCCAGGTGCCGTCGTGGCCGGAACAGCGCTCGACCATCGTCACCGTGGCGCCGGCCAGCTGCAGCGCGTCGCGCGTCTTGTTGCCGATGTTCTGCACGCGCTGATGGCAGGGCACGTGGTAGGCCACCTTGCCGAGCGGGCTGTTGAAGTCGGTCTTCAAAAGACCGTCGACGTTGCGCGCCATCAGGTATTCGAACGGATCCCACATCGCCTCCTTCACCGCCTGCACATCGGCGTCGTCGGGGAACATCAACGGCAACTCCTGCTTGTACATCAGCGTGCACGAGGGCACGGCGGTGAGGATCGCATAGCCCTCGCGCGCCAGCTTGGCCAGATGCGGGATGTTGGTTTCCTTGAGCCTGGCCACGGCGTCGAGGTCGCCCAGCTCCAGCTTGGGCATGCCGCAGCAGGCTTCCTTCTCCACCAGCACGGCGGGAATCTCGTTGTGCGCCAAGAGCTTCAGGAGGTCGTGGCCGATGCCGGGCTCGTTGTAGTTCACGTAGCAGGTCGCATAGATCGCCACCTTGCCGGGCGTCTTCTCGCCGTCCTTCACCGCGAAATCGCCGCGCGGCTTCGCGGTGGAACGGAATTTCGCGCTGTCATATTCGGGCAGCTTGCGGTCGGGGTGGATATGCAGCACGCTGTCGACCAGCTTGCGGATCGGCTTGTTCTTCAGGCTGGCGTTGACCGCCTGCACCACCACCGGGATCGAGGCGAGCTTGCCCATCGCGTCAGTGCTGGACAGCAGCTTGTCGCGCAAGGTCGTCTCGCCTTTTTTGTACTTGATCGCCTTGGCGCGCAGCATCGTATGCGGGAAATCGAGGTTCCACGGATGCGGCGGCACATAGGGACACTTGGTCATGTAGCAGAGATCGCACAGATAACACTCGTCGACCACCTTCCAGTAGTCGGGCTTGGCCACGCCATCGACTTCCATGGTCGAGGACTCGTCGATCAGGTCGAACAGGGTCGGAAACGCGGTACACAGCGACACGCAGCGGCGGCAGCCGTGGCAGATGTCGTAGATGCGTTCGAGCTCGTGCATGAGCTTGTCTTCGTTGTAGAAATCCGGGTTTTTCCAGTCGAGCGGATGACGAGTGGGGGCTTCGAGGCTGCCTTCACGTGTGCTCATGCGAACTCCATTGTTTTTTTGAAAATCAGGGCCAAAAAAAGCGGGCCGAAACCGACCCGCTTTTCATCCAGGCAGAATTACGCGCCCAGGGTGTCCAGGGTTTTCTGGAACTTGTTCGCGTGCGAGCGCTCGGCCTTCGCCAGCGTCTCGAACCAGTCGGCGATTTCGTCGAAGCCTTCCGAACGCGCATCCTTGGCCATGCCCGGGTACATGTCAGTGTACTCGTGGGTTTCGCCCGCGATTGCGGTCTTCAGGTTGTCGGCGGTGGGGCCGAAGGTCATGCCGGTGGCGGGGTCGCCGCACTTTTCCAGGTATTCCAGATGGCCGTGGGCGTGGCCGGTTTCGCCTTCGGCGGTGGAGCGGAACACAGCGGCAACGTCGTTGTAGCCTTCCACGTCAGCTTTGGCTGCGAAGTAGAGGTAGCGGCGGTTGGCCTGCGATTCGCCGGCGAAGGCGGCTTTCAGATGTTCTTCGGTTTTCGAACCTTTGAGTTGCATAACCTGATCTCCTTGTTTTACATAGACATGCTTTGCAGCACTGATAATCCATCCCACCCTGCTCGCCCAGCCACTTGTTTATAGCAGGCATGCAGGAGGATGAAATCCGGTTTTTAGACTAAGTCTAATACCTGAACGAAGAATAAACCTGCGGTGATGACGCTGTCAACCTCGGCTCGCGTCCAAGCTTCGAGGCGGCGATTTTTCCCGGCTTGGAGTGCATGAGCGAGTGTAAACCTTCATGCGGGCATGGACTTGCATGCCGGGGCTGATGCTTGCGGGTAAACTGCTTCGCTTACGGAGAACTGCCATGAGCTTTGACAAGACCAAGACCGACGCCGAATGGCGCGCCGAACTGAGCCCCGAGCAATACCGCATCCTGCGCGAGCATGGCACCGAGCGGGCATTCACCGGGCAATACTGGGACAACCACGAAGCCGGGGAATATCGCTGCGCCGCCTGCGGCGAGCCGCTGTTTTCGTCCGACACCAAATTCGATTCCGGCACCGGCTGGCCGAGNNTTCCCCGACGGCCCCGCCCCTACCGGGATGCGCTACTGCATCAATTCGGCCTCGCTCACATTTGAACCTGAAAACCGCAGTTGACCGCTCGCACCCCTGTGGATTCCTGCATGAGTACTGCCCATTCTGCCTTCGACCCGATTCGCTTGTTGGATGAATCCTCTACAACGGTTTCCGGGTTTAAAAAAACAGGATTGAAACTTGCATATCTTTGACGCGCAGATCACGGCGATCACCCCCGCCACGCCCAGCATCCACGCCCTGCGCCTGTCCGTCTCCGACTCTGCCTTCCGCTTCCTGCCTGGGCAGTGGATCGATCTCAGCATCGAGGTCGACGGCGCCACGCATACCGCAGGCTATTCCATCACCACCTCGCCCCTTCACCCGGGCGAAATCGAACTGGCGATCAAGGCCAGCGCACGGCATCCGGTGGCGCGCTGGATACATGAACGCGCACGCGTCGGCGACCGCGTGCAGGTGAGCCAGGGTCAGGGACCGTTCGTCTACCTGCCGGAGATGAGCGACAACGTGGTGCTGATCGGCGGCGGCGTCGGCATCACCCCGCTGCTGTCCATCTTCCGCCATGTGCGCGACGCCCAACTGCCGACGCAGGCCCATCTGGTCTACAGCGTGTCGGACAGCCGCGAAATCCTGTTCCGCGACGAACTCGAGGCAGCCGCGCGCAGCCACGACAACCTGCACGTCAGCATTACCGTCACCCAGCCCGATCCCCGCTGGCACGGCCTCACCGGACGCATCGATCCGGTCAAGCTGCACGCGCTCGACGTGCCGGACGACACGCTGTACTACCTGTGCGGCCCCAAGGGCATGGTCGAGGACATGAG
>DONB01000088.1 GCA_003510325.1 Thiobacillus sp.
CCTCGGCGGTGTGGGCGATGCGGCGCAGGCCGCCGATGATGACCACGCCCACCGCCACGCCCATGATCAGACCGTAGGCGATCGGCATGTCGTTGAAGAAGGGCAACTGCTCCTGCACGGCGCCGAGCGACTGGCTCACCTGGAACGCGCTGCCGGCGCCGAACGAGCCCAGCACGGTGAAGATGGCGAACATGCCGGCCAGGACCTTGCCGGTGCGCGGCAGGTTGAATTCTGCGAAGCCTTTCGACAGGTATTCCATCGGGCCGCCCATGATGCGGCCGTCCGGACGCACTTCGCGGTAGCGCTGCGCCAGCGTGGCTTCGGTGAACTTGGTGGTCATGCCGAGAAAGCCCGCGACGATCATCCAGAACGTCGCGCCCGGCCCGCCGATGGAAATCGCGATCGCCACCCCGGCGATGTTGCCGAGGCCGACGGTGGCGGAAAGCGCCGTGGTCAGCGCCTGGAAGGAGCTGACTTCGCCCTTGTCGTCGGCAGTGTGATACTTGCCGCGCAGCACCGCAAAACCGTGCCGCANNGGCGACGATGAAGGGCATGACCGGCTCGCCGGGAAAGACGTCGTAGAAGATGACGCTGGCAAGATAGCCGTTGAGGGTGCCGAAGAAAGCGTCGATCCGGCCAGGCTCGGCGGCCAGTGCGAGTTGCGGAAACAGTCCTGCGGCCACGGCCAAGAAGTAAGGATGAATTGTCACCTGCGTTCCCTATTCGTTATTTATTGCCGCAACAATAGCAAAATTGCCACCGATACGCGCTCGCCACAAAGACAAAGGCCGACACGAGGTCGGCCTTTGTCTTGTCGCTGCAGTCAGATCACTTCAGGCTCAGAACCCAGTCGATGATCTTGCTGGCGTCTTCCGGTTTGACCTGCGGGCTCGGCGGCATGGGGATCTGCCCCCACACGCCTTTGCCGCCGGTTTTCACCTTGGCCACCAGACGGTCGTGGGCGGTCTTGTCGTCCGCATATTTCTTGGCCACTTCCTTGAAGGCGGGCCCGACGATTTTCTTGTCGACGCCGTGGCAGGACATGCAGGCATTCTTCTGCGCCAGCATCTGGTCGGCAGCCGCTGCGCCGGACAGCGCAAACAGTGCAACGGAAGCGGCCGTCATCATCAATTTCTTCATCACAAAATCTCCGTGGGAGGGGTCGGGTTGGAAGCGTGCTTATCGCGCTTGCAATATTAAGGGAAAACCCCCCCTGCGCAAGCTGGGGAGTTGGTTTTTTGCTACCACCCCCCCATGGCATTTTGTTTTTTGAACTTATTCGCGTTCGACCAACTCCCGGTAGGCATGCCAGCTGGCGTGGCCCAGCCACGGAAAAATCACCGCCATGGCAATGAAATCGGTCGCCATCCCGACCGCGATCAGACCGGCAATCAGCACGCCCCACCACAGCATCACCGCGAAATTGAGACGGGTCGCCATGAAGCTGGTCACCAGCGCGGTGGCGAAATCGACCTTGCGATGCAACAGCATCGGCAGCGACACCACCGAGAGGCTGAACACCATCAGCGCCAGCACGCCGCCGAAGGCCAGATAAGCCAGCACGAAATCGGTGTGCTGCTGTACTGCGGAGATACTCAGCAAATCGGCCAGGCTGCTGATACCGGAGCCGTTGAGAAACAGTCCGACCAGGATCGCCGAAATGCGCTCCCACACCGACAGCACGAACACCAGCATCAGGGCGAACAATCCCAGCGAGGCCGGGTTGGCGCGCCACGAAATCAGGGGAACCCACAGATTGGGCAGCTTGTGGTGATGCTCCAGCCGGTGGCTGACGCAATAGAACACCGTGGCCAGCAGCGGGGCGACGAACAGGAAACCCGAGGTCAGTGTCATCGCCAGATGCGGCTTGCCCCAGACGCCATGCACCAGGCCGTAACCCAGAAGCGCAAACACGATGCCGTAGGACAGGCTCACCGGCCACCCCTTGAGCATGTCCCGCGCGCCGTCGCGTAGCCAGTGAAAGGGCTGGTCGACCGTCACCTCGCGGATGCCCGGCAGGTTCATGCGGGCAGCCTGCGGATGGAAAACAGCATGTTCAGTATGCGTGCTCATGATTTCTCCCGATAACGAACAGACTGTCTGTTTGATAGCAGGCATCGCGGCAGGTTCCTAATAGCAAATACTGATAAACCCTTATGGAACAAGGGCTGCCAGATCGGTGAGCGGCGGCTGGCAAGTGCCGCCGCTGCAGATCCAGGCGACCGGCCGGTCGGATTCGGGCTTCGCCAGCGCGACTGTCACCCTCAAGCCGTTGCATAGGGCCAGCACCATGTCGCGCGCGCCCAGCTTCGGGCCCAGTGCCGCCATCCATTCGTTCAGCGCGCCTGCAGGGCCGCGCAACAGGATCACGCGCGGCGGCGCCAAAGCTTCGTCCAGCACGGCGAGAAGCGTGGGATAGGCGATCGGCTGCTGGGTCAGGTGAGCGTGGAACAGGCGCAGGCAGCGCCTGCTGGCGTCGAGGTAACGCGGTTCGCCCAGCAGATGGCCAAGCCGCTGCAGGGCCAGCGCGGCGACACCGTTGCCCGAAGGCGTGGCATTGTCGTAACCCGGCTTGGGTCGGGTGATGAGGGTTTCGTGGTCGTGGCTGGTGAAGAAGAAGCCACCCGCTTCGCCATCCTCGAAATGCGTCAGCAACGCGTCGGCAAGTGCCTGTGCCCAGGCCATGTCGGACTCGCGGTAGCCCGCCTGCAGCGTTTCCAGCAGCGCATCGAGCAGGAAGGCATAGTCGTCGAGATAGGCGTTGAGTCGCGCTTCGCCGTGCTTGAAGCTGGCGAGCAGGCGCCCGTCGCGCCACAGATTTGCCCGCAGAAAATCGAGCGCGGCCTGCGCCTCGGCGATCCAGTCGGGACGATTCATCACCCGTCCGGCATGCGCCAGCCCGGCGATCATCAGCGCATTCCAGCTGGTGAGCTGCTTGTCGTCGCGCCCGGGACGCACGCGGGTTTCGCGCGCGGCGAACAGCATCTGGCGCGCACTTTTCAACCGCGCGGTCGCCACGCTTTCGGTCAGCCCCAGTTCCGCGGCGACATCTTTCAATGGGCGGGCAAGGATGGGGTTCCAGCTGGCATGTTCGAAATTCGGCGGCAGGTCGAAGCCATACACCGGCGCCGCCACCGCGTATTCCTCGGCAGAGAGCAATGCGCGCACCTCGTCCGGCGTCCACACGTAGAACCGGCCCTCGTGGCCTTCGCTGTCGGCGTCGAGCGCGGAATAGAAACCGCCCTCCGGGGCGCGCATCTCGCGCAGCAGCCAGTCGACGATGCCTTCGACCGTGTCGGCAAACAACGCCTCGCCGCTCAGCGCCCAGGCGTCGGCATACACATGCAGCAACGGGCCGTTGTCGTAGAGCATTTTCTCGAAGTGCGGGATCGCCCACTGTTCGTCGACCGAGTAGCGACAGAAGCCGCCGCCGATCTGGTCGACCACGCCGCCCGAGGCCATCTTGCGCAGGGAAAACAGCGCCATCTCGCGCGCTTCCTCGTTGCCGGCCTGCGCCTGTCGCAACAGGAAGAACAGCTCGCCCGGACGCGGAAACCCTAGTGCGCGGGAGAAGCCGCCCCATACCGGATCGAAGGCTGTTCCGAGATCGCGCACCGCTTCGGCAATCGGCGCATCGCTCAACACGGCCTGCCGGTCCGCTTCCGGCTGCTGCTGCGCCAGCGCGCCGCGCACCGACTCGTTCTGCGCCAGCACTTCGCCGCGTCGCTCGTGCCAGACGCGCGCCACGTTTTCCATCAGATCGATGAAACCCGGCAGCTGGTAGCGCGGCGTCTTGGGGAAATAGGTGCCGGCGAAGAACGGCGTCTGGTCGGGCGTCAGAAACACCGTCAGCGGCCAGCCGCCGCCGCGCTGCGCCAGCAGCTGATGTGCGGCCTGGTAGATCTGATCGAGGTCGGGGCGCTCCTCGCGGTCGACTTTGATATTCACGAACAGCCGGTTCATCACCGCAGCGACCTCTTCATCCTCGAAGCAGTCGTGCGCCATCACGTGGCACCAGTGGCAGGCCGAATAGCCGATCGACAGCAGGATGGGCTTGTCCTCGCGGCGCGCCTTGTCCAGCGCTTCTGCGCCCCATGGATACCAGTCGACCGGGTTGTCGGCATGCTGCAGCAGGTAGGGGCTGGGTTCGGTGGCGAGACGATTCGGCATGGCACAGGCCTAATAGTTGATTAAATTGGTCAACAATTGTACGCTTGCTGCCAATCGAACAAAACGCAGGAGCGCCCCATGTCCCAGGAATTATTCGCCGCCGCCCAGTCGGGCGATGCCGCACAGATCAAAAAATTGCTTGAAGCCGGCGCCGACCATGCTGCTGCCGACGAGGCCGGCGAGACCGCGCTGATGCACGCCGCCCACGGCGGCCACGCCGCCGCGGTGCAGGTGCTGATCGCCGCCGGCGCCGACGTCAACGCCAAGTCGCCGCAAGGCTGGACCGCTGTGGCGAAGGCCGCTTACAACGGTGAGACCGAGCGCGGCTACGTCGAGGTCATCGAAATCCTGCACGAGGCGGGCGCCTCGCTCGACGATCGCATCTTCTTCGGCATCACGCCGCTGATGCTGGCCGCCGGCGGCGGCGACGCCCCGGTGGTGGAATGGCTGATCAATAACGGCGCCGACGTGCTCGCCACCAACGAGGGCGGCCGCACCGCGCGCCTGATGGCAAACGACAAGTTCTACGTGGACGTGATCAATCTGTTGACCGAAGCCGAGCGCCAGCTGGGCGTGCAGGAAGACGGTTCGTGCTCGTCGACCAAGAGCGTGGTCAAGCCGCAGGTAGTCAATCTGATGAAGCCGACCACGCAATGAGACAGCGCCTCACAGATCTATTCCGTTCCCAGATCANNGAAAGATATTTTTGATCTGGGAACGGAATCAACGTTCCAGCCAGTCGATCAGCCCCTGCCACTGCTCGATATCGCGTTCGGCGATATGGGGCGGCAAATCAAACAGACTCTTGCCCTCGAACGCAGCGTTGACGTAATGCTGGGTGTTGCGCAGATGCGCCAGCACCGGCAGGTCCTGCTGCGCCATGAACTGCTCCAGCGTGACGCCGGCGCGGGTGCGCGGGTCGACCCGCATGCCGACCACGGCGACGAAAGCATGCGCCTTGCGCACCGCCTTTTCGGCATGCAGCGCGGCGAGAAATTCCTGGCTGGCGCGGATGTCGAACAGCGACGGCGCGATCGGCACCACCACCTTGTGCGCGAGTTTCAGCGCACGCTCGAGGTTCTTGCCGTGCAGGCCGGCGGGGGAGTCGATCACCAGCCAGTCGCTGCTGCCCTTTTGCCCTTCGCGCAGCAAGGCGATATCCGGCAGCCCCGCACCGCGCATCGCCAGCCACTGGGTCGCAGATTTCTGGCGGTCGAGGTCCAGCATTGCCACCCGCTTGCCCTGTGAGGCCAGATAGCCGGCGAGGTTGATCGACAGCGTGGACTTGCCGCTGCCGCCCTTGGGGTTGGCCACCAGAATCACGCGCATGCTGTCTCCTGATTGAAAAACATTTATCCGCGAAGGACGCGAAGAGGCGAGACGGAAAACCCAAAAATCAACTTGGAGTTCCGATGAATTTCTTCACGTTCCTTCGCGGATAAAAAATCACAGCGCTTCGACGCTGTACGTCACCGCCAACGTATGCGTCTCGCCCGGCGCCACGGTGACGACGTTGTCCATCGCGTTGGCCGATTCGACGCAGACCATTTCGCGCCAGCCGGCGCCCGACTTGCCGCGTCCCATGTCGCCCATCTTCTCGGCCTTCTCGACCCACGGCGTCCACACGATGGTGGACTGCGAACCGGTCTTGGCGATGCGGATGCGGCGTTTGAGGCCGGTGTCGACGATCACGCAGTCGGCCGGCGTATTCACGTAGACCCGGTCGACCTCACCGTCGAAGCCGATGTCGCCGCGCTGCGTCTTGCGCGCAAAATTGTCGACCTTGTCGTGGTAGTCGCAGCCTTCCAGGCCGGCGACGCTCACTGCGCCGATGTCGCTGATCTGCAGATAGGTGTGCAACGCCTCGCCGATCTTCACCGGGGCGTCGCCCGTGTTGGTAGTAGCCAGATGCATCTCGAGCTTGTCGCCGACGATCACGGTCAGCGTCAGCTGTGTGGCATGCGGCCACTGTGCGCGGGTCTGCTCGTTCTCGACCAGCTGCAGGGTGATCTCGGTCTTGGCGTCGTTGCGCTTGCGGCTGCCGGTCACGGTCCACGGCACGGTTCGGGCGAAGCCGTGCGCGGGGTAGCCGGATTCCGTGTCATGCGCGCCGAACCAGGGCCAGCACACCGGCGCACCGCCGCGGATCGATTTGCCTGCGGCGAATTTGGCGGCGTCGGACACCCACACCACCGGCGTGTGCTGCGATTTGGGGCGGAAGCTGACCACGTGCGCGCCCTGCAGACAGACCGTCGCCCGTCCACCGTGGTTGTCGATGTCGGCGTAGGTCAGGCCGCCTGCTCCAATTCTGAAGCTCAGCTGGCCGGGAATGGCGAAGCGCGCCAGTGGGTCGGCGTGCATCTGCGCCTCGGTCGGGTGTTCGACCAGGCTGACGTCGCGCACCNNCCGAAGGCGGCCGAGGTCGCCATCGCCGCATAGGCGCGCAGCGCAGGCGAGACCTCGCGCGCACGGCTGACCGGTTTCCAGGCCTGCGCGCCCTTGGCGTCCATCGCGGCGCGGCGGCGTTCGAGTTCGGCGTCGCTCAGACGCACGTTGATGGTGCGCTTGGGAATGTCGATGTCGATGAGGTCGCCCTCCTCGACCAGGCCGATGCTGCCGCCTTCCGCCGCTTCCGGCGAAGCGTGGCCGATGCTCAAGCCCGAGGTGCCGCCGGAGAAGCNNGGCGACGATCCTGTCGCCGAGGATGGCCTCGACCGCGGCGTCCTGCGATTCGAACACGCGCGCGGGTCCCGAGAATTTCCAGATGCTTTCGTCGACGCCCGCGGTCTTGACGATGCAGCCGTCCTCGGCGAGGTTGCCGTACAGCACGGCGAGGCCGCCGTCCTTCGAGTAGGCATGCTCGATGTCGTGGATGCAGCCGCTGACGCGGTCGTCGTCGAGCCTGGCGAAGCGGCGGTCCTGCGAGAATGCGGTCTGCGTCGGCACGCCGCCGGGCGCGGCGCGGAAATAGTCCTTCACATCCTTGTCGGTGGTACGGCGAATGTCGTAGACGTCGATCTGCTCGCCCAGCGACTTCATCAGCACGGTCGGCACCTCGCGGTGGATCAGGCCGCCGCGCTCGAGCTCGCCGAGGATCGCCATCACGCCGCCGGCGCGGTGCACGTCTTCCATGTGGTAGGTCTGAATCGACGGCGCGACCTTCGACAGATGCGGTACGCGACGGCTCATGCGGTCGATGTCCTGCATCGTGAAATCAACGCCGGCTTCATGCGCGGCGGCCAGCAGGTGCAGCACGGTGTTGGTCGAGCCGCC
>DONB01000195.1 GCA_003510325.1 Thiobacillus sp.
CTCGAATTTTTCCTTAGCCATTTCAAGTACCCCTCAATTTTGCACAAGTAATGATGCGACGACTCTGACAACTGCTTAATTACGGGTGCGCCGCCATCAACATGACGACACCCAAAACCCGGTGCGCCAACCTAATTGGCGGACACCTAAATCTGGTGCCCATGGGCAGGATTGAACTGCCGACCNNGAGCGGGTGAAGGGAATCGAACCCTCGTCTTAAGCTTGGAAGGCTTCAGCTCTACCATTGAGCTACACCCGCTTCGCCCTGCTCTGACTGCAAAAAACTGGTGGTGGGGGAAGGATTCGAACCTTCGAAGGCAGAGCCGTCAGATTTACAGTCTGATCCCTTTGACCGCTCGGGAACCCCACCCAAACGAAGCGCGAGATTATAGGGGGCGACGGAACCCCCTGTCAAACACCCTTGCAGGAATATTCCCGGTTTCGCGCACTAAATTTCACACGTTGAACAGGAAATTCAGGACATCGCCATCCTTGACGACGTATTCCTTGCCCTCGGCGCGCATCTTGCCCGCCTCCTTGGCGCCCTGCTCGCCCTTGCAGGCGATGAAATCCTCGAACGCGATGGTTTGCGCGCGGATGAAACCACGCTCGAAATCGGTGTGGATGACGCCGGCCGCCTGCGGCGCTGTGTCGCCCTTGTGGATGGTCCATGCCCGCACCTCCTTCACCCCGGCGGTGAAATAGGTCTGCAGGCCCAGCAAATCATAGGCCGCGCGGATCAGCCGGTTGAGCCCGGGCTCGTCCCAGCCGAGCTCCTTCAGGTATTCCACGCGATCTTCCGGCGACAGCTCCTGCAGCTCCGCCTCCAGCGCTGCGCACACTGGAACGACCGGGGCGCCCTCTTTTTCCGCAAAGGCCTTGAGCGCGTCGAGCATGGGATTGTCGTGGAAGCCGTCCTCGCTGACGTTGGCAACGTACAGCGTGGGCTTGACCGTCATCAGGCACAGCGGCTTGATCGCCTCCAGGCCCTCCGCGTCGAGTCCGGCTGCACGCGCGGGGCGGCCTTCGTTCAGTGCAGCCAGTACCGGCTTCAAAGCCTCCACCATGACTTTCGCCTCCTTGTCGCCGCCGCGCGCCGCTTTCTCATACCGGACCAAGGCCTTTTCAGCGCTTGCCAGGTCAGCCAGCGCCAACTCGGTCGCAATGGTCTCCACATCCGACAGCGGGTCGACCTTGCCGGCGACGTGAATCACGTTTTCGTTGTGAAAACAGCGCACCACGTGACAGATCGCGTCCGTTTCGCGGATGTTTGCCAGAAACTGGTTGCCCAGCCCCTCACCCTTGGAGGCGCCCGCGACCAGACCGGCGATGTCGACGAACTCGACGATGGCCGGCACGATGCGCTGCGGATTGATGATTTCGGCCAGCTGCGCCAGACGCGGATCCGGCACCTCGACCACGCCGGTATTCGGCTCGATCGTGCAGAAGGGATAGTTTTCCGCTGCGATGCCCGCCTGGGTCAGCGCGTTGAACAGCGTGGATTTTCCTACGTTGGGCAGGCCAACGATGCCGCATTTGAGACTCATGGTTTTTCCTGGGATGGGGTGGGTTTGGTATTGGCGCGCTGGGTGGCAGCGTTCCACTCGCCTTTTTCGATCAGCGGCATCAGGTCCACTGCGCGCTCTATGGCGGCGTCGATCTCGGTCTGCTCCTCGCGGCGCGGCGGCTTCAGCACGTAATTCACGACTTCGTTGCGGTCGCCCGGATGGCCGATACCGATCCTGAGCCGCCAGTAGTCCTGGGTACCGAGATGCGCAGCGATGTCCTTGAGGCCATTGTGCCCCCCCATACCGCCGCCGAATTTGAGGCGCAGCTGGCCGGGCGGGATGTCGAGCTCGTCGTGTACCACCAGGATCTCGGCCGGCGTGATGCGATGGAAGCGTGCCAGCGTGCCTACCGCCTGGCCGGACCGGTTCATGAAGGTCTGCGGCAACAGCATCCAGATGTTTTTCGGACTGCGCCCCACGATGCCGTGAAAGCGCGACTCGTGCGCCAGCGACATGCCCCAGTCCTGCGCGAGGCGCGCGCAAAACCAAAACCCGGCATTGTGCCGGGTTTCTTCGTAGTCGCGCCCCGGGTTACCGAGGCCGACAATCAGGCGGGGGGCCGTCATGACGACACGCAACGCAGCCTCAACCGGGCTGCGTCAAGACTCAGGCTGCGGGTGCAGCAGGCGACTCGGATGCGGGCTCGTCCGATTTCATGCCCTTGGGCAGCGTGACCGTCGCCACTGCGGGATTCTCGTGCTGAATATGGGCAACGAGTTCCACGCCATCGGGCAGCGTGAGGTCGTTCGCGTGGATGGAATGACCCAGTTCCAGCGCGCCCATGTCCACCACGATGAATTCGGGCAGATTGCCCGGCAGGCAGGTCACGTCGAGCTCCGTCACCACGTGGCTGACTTTGCCGCCACCGGTCTTGACGCCAGGCGCAGTATCCTCATTCAGGAAGTGCAGCGGGATCTTGACGTGAATCTTGTGCGTTTTGTCGACGCGCTGGAAATCGACGTGCAGCACCTGCTGCTTGTAGGGGTGCCATTGGGTGTCGCGCAGCAGCACCGATTCCTTGGCGCCATCGACATTCAGCGTCAGCACGGAAGCGTGGAAGGATTCCTTGCGCAGCGCGTGGTAGAGCGCGTTGTGATCCAGTTCGATCTGCACCGGGACGGCGGTGCCGCCGTAGACGATGCCGGGGACCTTGCCTGCGTGACGCAGACGGCGGCTCGCACCCGTACCTTGCTTGGCGCGCTCAAAAGCGACGAATTGCATAACTAACTCCTAGATGGATGGACCGCGACCAGCCTCATCCGTTGATAAAAGAACGCCTGTCCGATGCGGACCAGGCTGCTCTTGCGGTGTCCCGGGGTGGTCCTGAAACCACTCCGGAACGCGCAAACCTCCCGAAGGAGGTTTGCTGGGTTCCGACCACAGGGGCCGATATTTTATTCAGAGAACAGGCTCAGCACCGAATCACCGGTGGAAATCCGCTGGATCGTCTGGGCAATCAGGGGTGCCACGGACAGTTGGCGGATCTTGCCGCAGGCCTGTGCCTCGGCGCTCAGGGGAATGGTGTTGGTCACCACGACCTCGTCCAGGGCGTTGCCGTTGCCGATGCGCTCGATGGCCGGACCCGAGAAGATCGGGTGCGTGCAGTAGGCATAGACACTCTTGGCTCCACGCTCTTTCAGCACTTCGGCCGCTTTCACCAGCGTGCCGGCGGTGTCGATCATGTCGTCCATGATCACGCAGTTGCG
>DONB01000234.1 GCA_003510325.1 Thiobacillus sp.
CGACGAAATCCGCAAGTGGCTGGAATCCGGCCATGAGTACAGCGAAGTCAAGGGCCAGATCTGGGGCACCTCGGAGCGCAAGGATATCCTGCACAACTTCGAAGACCGTTCGGCGCGCCATATCATCCCGCACAACGAACTGTTCCTCGGCCACTTCCCCAACGTGCCGCGTCACATCCGCGAAGTGACGGTGCTGGACAAGGAAGGCGCGCTGGGCAACTTCGAAGAGCGTCTGCACGCCCTGTCCGACAAGGCCGTCGTCGACGAAGCCAAGCGCTGCATGTCCTGCGGCCAGTGCTTCGAGTGCGACAACTGCGTGGTCTACTGTCCGCAGACCGCCGTGTTCAAGGTCAAGAAGAAGGACAACCCCACCGTGGGCCGCTACGTCGACACCGACTACGGCAAGTGCATCGGCTGCCACATCTGCGCCGACGTCTGCCCGACCGGCTACATCGTCATGGGTATGGGTGACTAAGCGTGGCAGGCAAAATGAAACGCCTCCTGGCTCTGGGTGCGGTCGTGCTGACGACGGCTGCCCTGGCCTGGGCCGGGTCCGACGACCAGCCCAAGGCCGGTGGCGCGCCCAAGCCGGTCATCACCAAGGCCGTCAAGGGTGAGCAATGCGTGGAGCCGACCGACACCATGCGTCGCGACCACATGAAGTTCCTGGATCATCATCGCGACAAGGCCGTGATCGAGGGCGTGCGCACCAAGAAGTACAGCCTCAAGGAATGCATCAACTGCCACGCCAGCGAAACAACGGGCAGCGTTGCGGCCTCCAAGGATGACTTCTGCGTGAGCTGCCACAGCTATGCGGCAGTGAAGATCGATTGCTTCGATTGCCACTCGACCAAGCCGCAAGGTTCGGCGGCGATGCATCCGCTGAATGCGGAAACCGCGCACTACAAGCACAAGCTGGCTGCCCAGGCAGCAAGCAAGGTCAGTGCAGAAGAGATGGCTGGGGTTGCCCAATGAGCGAACTGAATCAAATGTCCAAGCAGGCACCTGCATCGCCCGAGCGCCGCCGCTTCGTCGGCGCCGCCACGGCGGCAGCAGGCCTGGCAATCGCCCCCGGCGTGATGCTGGTCGAAGTGGCGCACGGGCGTCCGGAAGACCAGGCTGCCAGCAGCGCCGTGCGCTGGGGCATGCTGGTCGACGCGACCAAGTGCGCCACCGGCTGCAACGACTGCGTGACGGCATGCAGCACCGAAAACGGCTGGACGCCGGTTGCCGAAAGCGCCCATCCCAAGCAGGCGCCGCAGTGGATCCGCAAGCTCGAACTGCAGGATCCGCTGACGCAGATGGAAACCAACCTGCCGATGATGTGCCAGCACTGCGCAGAGCCGCCGTGCGTCGACGTGTGCCCGACCGGCGCGTCGTTCAAGCGCGCCGACGGCATCGTGCTGGTCAACCGCCACACCTGCATCGGCTGCCGCTACTGCATGATGGCGTGCCCGTACAAGGCGCGTTCGCTGGTGCACGAGTCGCTGAACGACACCCAGAAGCCGGACGTGCCGCGCGGCATTGGTTGCGTCGAATCCTGCACCCTGTGCGTTCAGAAGGTCGATCGTGGCGACGGCAACACCGCATGTGCCGAGGCGTGTACCGCCGCCGGCCACAATGCCCTGCTGTTCGGCGACATGAATGACCCCGAAAGCGAGATTTCCAGACGTCTGCGCGAACTGCCGACCAAGCAGGTGCGTGCCGACCTCAATCTCAACCTCGGCGTTCGCTATCACGGAATCTAAAACAATATGGCAAGCATCACTTTCCGCGAAGTAGAAGGCAGCAGCCTTAAATACTGGCTGCTGTTCGGGGGCCTGGGCCTGTTCGTGCTGTTCGGCGCATTGGCCTGGAACCACATGCATCACTACGGCCACGTCGTCACCGGCATGGACAACCAGATCGTCTGGGGCCTGCCGCACGTGTTTGCGGTGTTCCTGATCGTGGCGGCCTCGGGCGCGCTGAACGTCGCGTCGATCGCGTCGGTGTTCAACAAGCCGATGTACAAGCCGCTCGCACCGCTGTCGGCGATCCTGTCGCTGGCGCTGATGCTTGGTGGCCTGCTGGTGCTGGTGCTCGACCTCGGTCGTTCCGACCGCCTGATCGTGGCGATGACGCACTTCAACTTCAAGTCGATGTTCACCTGGAATGTGTTCCTGTATTCCGGCTTCTTCGTTCTGGTGGGCGCCTACCTGTGGACGATGCTGGACCGCAACGTCAAGACCTACTCCAAGACGGCGGGCACCGCGGCCTTCATCTGGCGTCTGGTGCTGACGACCGGTACCGGTTCGCTGTTCGGCTTCCTGGTCGCGCGCGAACTGTACGGCACCGCCATGCTGGCACCGATGTTCATCATCATGTCGTTCGCCTACGGTCTGGCGATCTACCTGATGGTGCTGGCCGCCGCCTATGCCTGGACCGGCCGCACGCTGGGCGATGCAGTGATGATGCGCCTGAAGAGCCTGCTGGTGGTGTTCGTCGCCGCCGTGCTGTACTTCGTCGTCGTCCATCACATGACCAACCTCTACTTCACCAAGTATCACGCGGTGGAAGCCTTCGTCCTGCGCGATGGCGGCATCTTCACCACGTTGTTCTGGGTGGGCCAGATCCTGATCGGCTGCGTCGTGCCGCTGGTGATCCTGTTGAGCAAGCTGGGCAAGCAGCGCACGTGGATCATGGTCGCGTGTGCCCTGGTCGTTCTGGGCGGCGTCGCGCAGATGTACGTCACCATCATCGGTGCGCAGGCCTATCCGCTGGACATGTTCCCCGGCCTGATCGAGTCGAGCAGCTTCTATGACGGTGAAGTGCACAGCTACGCGCCCAGCGTGCCTGAGCTCTTCCTCGGCCTCGGCGTNNCGGCGGCGTGGCGATCGCGCTGCTGGTGACCGTGTTCGCAATCAAGGTGCTGCGTCTTTTGCCTGCCAGCCTGGACGACGCCACCGTCGCCAAGCTGGAGCACTGATTGCAACCTGCCGGGCATCGCCTGGCAGGGGATTGCGCGGCATGAACCAGCAAGCCACATCATCCGAATCTGTGAAGCGCGGGGCTCCAATGCCCCGCGTCTTCATTTCTGCCGCGCATAAATCGTCCGGCAAGACCACGCTGACGCTCGGGCTGTGCGCCGCCCTGCATGCGCGCGGCCATGCGGTGCAGCCCTTCAAGAAAGGGCCCGACTATATCGATCCGTTGTGGCTGGGCATGTCGGCGCAGCGTCCCTGCTACAACCTCGACTTTCACATGATGCAGCGCAGCGAAATTGAGCAGCAGTTCGCCCGCGCCGCAGCGAACGCCCGCATCAGCCTGATCGAAGGCAACAAGGGTTTGTACGACGGACTCGATCTGGACGGCAGCAACAGCAACGCGGCGCTCGCCAAGCTGCTGGGCGCGCCGGTGGTGCTGGTGATCGACGCGCGCGGCATGACGCGCGGCGTGGCGCCGCTGATCCTGGGCTACCAGGCCTTCGATCGCGACATCCGCATTGCCGGCGTCATCCTGAACAACCTCGGCGGTAGCCGCCACGAGTCGAAGCTGCGTGCCGTGATCGAGCACTACACCGACGTCGAGGTGATCGGCGCGGTGCAGCACGACGCCAGCATGCAGATCGCCGAACGCCATCTGGGGCTGGTGCCGGCCAACGAACAGGATGCCGCGCGCATGAGGATCCGTCACGTCGGCGAACGCGTGGCGGCGCAGGTCGAACTTGGCCGGCTGCTGGCGATCTCCGACAGCGCACCCGCACTGGACGTCCCGCTTGCAGTGGATGCAGCCCCGTCTGCCGAGCGCGTGCGCATCGGCATCGCGCACGACCAGGCCTTCGGTTTTTACTACAGCGAAGATCTCGACAGCCTGCGCGCTGCCGACGTGGAACTGGTCGATATCGATACCCTGCATGCAACGGCACTGCCCGAGGTGGACGGCCTCGTCATCGGCGGCGGCTTTCCCGAAATGTTCATGGCGGAGCTCGAGGCCAATGTGCCGCTGCGCACGCAGATCCGCAATGCGATCGAAGGCGGGCTGCCGACCTATGCGGAATGCGGCGGGCTGATGTACCTGTCGAAAAGCCTCAGCTGGCAGGGGCGGACCTGCGAAATGGTCGGCGTGGTGCCGGGCAATACCGTGATGCACGAGCGTCCGGTCGGGCGCGGTTATGCCCGCCTGCAGCCGACCGGGGAGGACCGCTGGCAGGAAAGCGCGACGATACCGGCGCACGAATTTCATTACTCGAGCTTGGAAAACCTGCCGGCCGACTCCATATACGCCTATCAGGTAAAGCGCGGTCACGGCATCGACGGCCAGCATGACGGCTATCAGTTGCACAACCTGCTGGCCGGCTACGTGCATCGGCGCGGCACCGGTGCGCAGGGCTGGATCGCGCCGTTTTTGAACCAGGTACGCGCGCACAAGGCGCGCGCTGCCGCCTAATTTCAGAAGGACTCTCCCATGATCAAGATCACCGACGCCGCAGCCGAACAGATTCGCGTTGCCAACAACAACCCCGACGTGTTCGACATGATCCTGCGCGTCGCCGCCTACCAGGAAGACGACGGGGGCGTGAACTACGNNGCGAGCCGGGCGACGACGCTGCCGCCGCCGAGTAAGCCATGAATTACCTGCCCATTTTCCTCGACCTGCGCGACCGTCACTGTCTGGTGGTGGGGGGTTCAGAAACCGCGGCGCGCAAGGCAGAACTGCTGCTGCGTGCCGGAGCGCACGTCGATGTCGCTGCGCCCACCCTGCACGAGGGATTCGAGCGCCTGCCGCACGTCGATCACCTGAAGCGCATCGCGGATGCGTTCACACCCGAGCTGCTCGACGGCAAGGACGCGGTGATCGTGGTCGAAGAGGATGCCGCCGCGGCCAAGCTCATCGCCGATGCGGCGCGTGCGAGGCACATTCCCGTCAATGTGGCCGACAAGCCCGCGTTGTGCAGCTTCATCCTGCCGTCGATCATCGACCGCTCGCCCATCATGGTCGCGGTCTCCAGCGGTGGCGAGTCGCCGGTGCTCGCGCGCATGCTGCGCGCTCGCCTGGAAACCCTGATCCCGGCGGCCTACGGTCACCTCAGTGCGCTGGCATCGCGCTACAAGGACCGCGTGCGCGCTGCGATCAAGCCGGAGCAGCGCCGAGCCTTCTGGGAAAAAGTGTTCCTCTCGCCGGTCGCCGAAATGGTGTTCTCCGGGCGCGATGCTGAAGCCGAGACCCAGCTCGACGCCATGATCAAGGACAGCGCCGGGCATGACATCCCCCGCGGCGAGGTGTATCTGGTCGGCGCCGGACCGGGCAACCCCGACCTGCTGACCTTCCGCGCCCTGCGCCTGATGCAGCAGGCCGACGTCATCGTCTACGACCGCCTCGTCTCGCAGCCCATCCTCGACATGTGCCGGCGCGACGCCGAGCGCGTCTACGTCGGCAAGGAGCGCGACGACCACGCGGTGCCGCAGGAGGAGATCAACCTGATGCTGGTGCGTCTGGCCAAGGAAGGCAAGCGCACGCTGCGGCTGAAGGGCGGCGACCCTTTCATCTTCGGCCGCGGCGGCGA
>DONB01000188.1 GCA_003510325.1 Thiobacillus sp.
TCGTGCGCAACCTGCTCAAGGAACTGGGTTATTCCAACGTCGAGGAAGCCGAAGACGGCGTCGACGGGCTGGCCAAGCTGCGCGCGGGGAGCTTCGATTTCGTCGTCTCAGACTGGAACATGCCGAACATGGATGGCTTGACCATGCTGCAGAACATCCGGGCCGATGCCGCGCTGTCAAAGCTGCCGGTGCTGATGGTGACGGCCGAAGCCAAGAAGGAAAACATCATTGCTGCGGCGCAGGCCGGCGCCAACGGCTATGTGGTCAAGCCCTTCACCGCGGCCACCCTCGACGAGAAGCTCTCGAAAATATTCGAAAAACTTGAAAAAGCAGGAGCCTGACGTGGATACGCAATTCGCCGGCTCCGCCGTTGCGGCGGCTGTGCCGCACACCGTGGGTGCCGAAGCGGGCGAGCATGACGAAATGCTGGCGCGGGTGGGCCAGATTACCCGGACGCTGCACGACAGCTTGCGCGAACTGGGCCTGGACAAGGTGCTGGAAAAGGCGACGACGGACATTCCCGATGTCCGCGAGCGCCTCAATTACGTGGCGCGGATGACAGAACAGGCCGCGCAGCGCGTGCTGAATGCGACCGATGCGGCCATCCCACTGCAGGAACGGATCGACGCGGGGGCCGACGAAATCCTCAACGGCTGGCACTCAGCTCTGAAAGCGCCGTTTTCGGAATCCAATTACCGCGACATGGCCACGCTGACCATGCAGTGCCTGGTCGACATGCGCAACGACACCAGCGCCACCAAGCAGCAGTTGCTCGACATCATGATGGCGCAGGATTTCCAGGATCTCACCGGCCAGGTGATCCGCAAGGTGACCGATCTCGCGCATAACCTGGAGCAGCAGTTGGTTCAACTGCTGATCGACTATGCGCCGTCCGAAGTGAAGCGCGAAACCCCCAGCAGCCTGCTCAACGGTCCGCAGATCAATCCGGCCAACAAGAGCGACGTGGTGGCCGACCAGAGCCAGGTCGACGACCTGCTCGACAGCCTCGGCTTCTGATAGTGACAAGATGCAAGATTCAAGTTGCAAGGAAAACCTTGCGTCTTGCGTCTTGTTGAATCTGGCTAGGGGCGCAAGGTCCGGATGAGCGTCGTCGTGGCCTCGAACGCGTTCTGGAACACCCGCTCGAACTGTGGCGCAAAGTAGGGCAGGGTGAGATCCAGGACGATCAGGCCCACGCCGAGCGTGATGGGGAAGCCGATTGCAAAGATGTTGAGCTGGGGGGCCGAGCGCGTGAGGATGCCGAGCGCCAGGTTGGTCATCAGCAGAATGGCGATCAGCGGCAGCGCCAGCTGCAGGCCGACGGCGAACACGGTGGAGCCGAAGCCGGCAACGGTATAGAAGCCGGCGGCGGCGAGCGGCTGCGGACTGATGGGCAGGCTCTGGAAACTATCGACCAGCACGCCGAGCAGCAGCAGATGGGCATTCACCGCCAGAAACACCAGCACCGCCAGCATGTTGAAGAAGCGGCCGAGCACCAGCGTCTGCCCGGCGCTTTGCGGGTCGAAGAAAGACGCGAATCCCAGACCCATCTGCAGGCCGACGATTTCGCCCGCGGCCTCGACCGCAGCAAACACGATGCGCATGATGAAGCCGATCGCCATGCCGATGAGGAACTGCTGCACCAGGATGAACAGGCCGTGCCACGACCCCAGTCCCACGTCGGGCATTGGTGGCAGGGCGGGAGAGACGATCAGGGCGATGAACACGCCGAGGCCGATCTTGACGCGCCCGGGCACGGCGCGATGACCGAACACCGGCGCCACCATGATGAGGCCGAGGATGCGGGTGAGCGGCCAGATGAAGCTGATCAGCCAGGCATTGAGCTGGGCATCGGTGAGGCTGATCATCGGGCAGGGACGTCCGGCAGGACTATCCTATGATGCCGGGCAGGCCGGTCAACACCCGCCGCATGTAGTCGGTCATCACGGTCAGCATCCACGGCCCGGCGAGGGCAAAGGTGATCAGCACCGACAGGACCTTGGGAATGAAGGACAGGCTGGGGTCATTGATCTGGGTGGCTGCCTGAAACACGCTGACGACCAGGCCGACGACTAGGGTGACCAGCAGCACCGGGGCCGAGACCAGGATGGTCATTTCCAGCGCGGCGCGACCGATGGTCATTACGCTTTCTGGCGTCATGATGGTTTCCTCAGTAGAAGCTTTGCGCCAGCGAACCCAGCAGCAGATTCCAGCCGTCGACCAGGACGAACAGGATGATCTTGAAGGGCAGGGCGACGATCGCGGGCGACACCATCATCATGCCCATCGCCATCAGGATGCTGGCGACCACCATGTCGATGACGAGAAATGGAATGAATACGGCAAACCCGATCTGGAACGCGGTCTTGAGCTCGCTGGTGATATAGGCCGGAATCAGCACGCGCATGGGGATGTCGGCAGCGGTTTTCAGCGGAGCCGACCCCGACATTTTCACGAACATGGCCAGATCGGTCTCGCGCGTCTGCTTCAGCATGAACGCGCGCAGCGGAACTGCGCCCTTGTCCAGCGCCTCCTGCATCTGGATGCGGTTTTCCGACAGCGGCTGGTAGGCCTCGACATAGATCTTGTCGAACGTCGGCCCCATCACGAACAGCGTCAGAAACAGCGCCAGCCCGATCAGTACCTGATTGGGCGGGGTGCTCTGGGTGCCGAGCGCCATCCGCAGCAGCGACAGCACGATAATGATGCGGGTGAAGCTGGTCATCANNTGGTCATCATCAGCAGCGCGGCCGGCAGGAACGACAGCGAGGTCAGCAGCAGCAGGGTCTGCAGGCTGAGCGTGTAGGTCTGGCCGCCGCCTGCGCCCGGCGTGCTGGTGAAGGCAGGCAGGCCCGCGCTCTGGGCCAGTGCCAGCGAAGGCAGCAGCAGCGCGATCAGCATGAAGAAAGCCCGGATCACGCGAGGGGTGTACTTATTTGCCACGGCGTTTCTCGATCAGCTGGTTCAGGCGCGCAGCGAAGCCAGCATTCAGGCTGCTCGCGGCCGATGGCTGGACTTCGCCGCGCGGCAGGGTCGTCAGGACGTTGACGCTGCCGGGGGCCACGCCCACCACCAGCCAGGATTCGCCCACTTCGACCACCACGACGCGTTCACGCGTGCCGACCGACGCGCTGCTGACCACCCGCAGCAGGCTGGATGAACCGCCCTGCGCGACGCCGAAACGCTTGGCGACCCAGGCCGTCGCGCCGATCAGCAGCAGCACTGCCACCAGGCCGATGAAGACCTGAAGAAGGCTGCTGGCAGCGGAGACGGCAGGGGCGGGCGTCGCGTCCGGTGCGCCGGCCGCGTGCGCCAGCAGCGGCAGGCTCAGCAGCAGTCCTGCGGCGAATCGTGTCATTTGTTGAGTTTCCGGATCCGTTCGGCGGGCGTGATGATGTCGGTCAGGCGCACGCCNNTTCACCACCACCACCTCGCCCTGTGCGATGAGGCAGCCGTTGACCAGCACGTCCATCGGTTCGCCCGCCAGGCCGTCGAGCTCGACCACCGAGCCCTGCGCCAGTTGCAGCAGGTTCTTGATCGCAATCTTGGTGCGTCCCAGCTCCACCGTAAGCAGTACCGGGATGTCGAGAATGAAATCGATATCCTTGGCCAGTCCGCCCGATGCAGCGCTGCCGGACAGATCCTGGAATTGGGCGGGGACCGCGGCAGGGGCTGGGGTCGCCTGTTCGGCCATGGCGGCGGCCCAGTCGTCCTCGGCAATGGTTTGCGTGGTGTCTTCAGACATGTTGATCTCCTGTTTGCGTCTCGCTCGAGCTGGTCGAGAGCAGTTTCTCGACGCGCAGCGTGTATTGCCCGTTGAATTTTCCGTAGGCGCATTCCATGACCGGCACGCCGTCCACCTTGGCCTCGATCGTTGCTGGAATGTCGAGCGGAATGATGTCGCCCACTTGCATGTCGACGATGTCGCGCAGGCTGATCGCGGCCGTACCCAGATCGGCGACGATCTCGACCTCAGCCTGCTGGATCTGCTGCCGCATCATGCGGATCCAGCGCTTGTCGACTTCCAGGTTTTCAGCCTGCAGGCTGCTGGTCAGCAGGTCCTTGATGGGTTCGATCATCGAGTACGGCATGCAGAAATGCATTTCGCCGCTGATCTGGCCGAGCTCGATGGCGAAGGTGACCGCCACCACCACTTCGTTGGGGGTGGCGATGTTGGCGAACTGGGTGTTCATTTCCGAGCGGATGAATTCGAACTCGACCGGATAGACCGGTTCCCAGGACTTCGAATAGGCCTCGAAAACGATATTGAGAACGCGCTGGATGATGCGGTGTTCGGTCTGGGTGAAATCGCGACCCTCGACGCGGGTGTGGAAGCGCCCGTCTCCGCCGAACAGGTTGTCGACCATCAGGAAGACCAGGTCAGGGTTGAAAATCATCAGCGCAGTGCCGCGCAGCGGCTTGAACTGCACCAGGTTCAGATTGGTGGGGACCACCAGATTGCGGATGAATTCGCTGTATTTCGATACCCGAACCGGGCCGACCGAAATTTCCACCCCGCGCCGCAGGAAGTTGTAGAGGCCGATCCGCAGCAGGCGCGCAAAACGCTCGTTGATGATTTCGAGCGTCGGCATGCGGCCGCGCACGATGCGTTCCTGCGTGGCCAGATTATAGGGACGCGCGCCCGCATGATCGTCCGATTCGGCCGGCGCCTCGTCGACTTCGCCGCTCACGCCTTTAAGCAGCGCGTCGACTTCGTCCTGCGAAAGGAAATTGTCGGCCATATGCGATTTACTGGATCACGAACGAGGTGAACAGGACGTCGTCGACCTGCTGAGGCTGGCCCTTGGGGTCAAACGGCTGCTTGATCTGTTCCCGGATTTCCTGGGCGAGCTTTTTCTTGTCTTCCGCGGTGGCCAGTTCATCCGCATGCTTGCTGGAGAGCAGGGTCAGCAGGCGGCTGCGGACGCGCGGCATATGCTGTTTGATGGCGTCGACCTGGGACTGGTCGGCCACCTGCAGCGTGACGTCGGTCTGCAGATACTGCTCGCCGTCCTGCAGGTTCACCGTGAAGGTCTCAAGTGCCAGGAAAACCGGCACCTTCGGCGCTTCGTCCGTTGCCTCCTCGGAAGCGCCATGTCCCTGGGTGAAGAACCAGGCGCCTGCGCCGCCTCCGCCCAGCAGAACGATCAGGCCGAGAATGACGAACAGTTTCTTCTTCGATTTTCTCGCAGGCGCGCCGTCTGCAGTTTCGTCGGTTGCGGTGGGCTCGGCGGGTTCGGCAGGTCTGGCCATCGATTCGGTTCCTCTACATGGAAAGGGGGGAGCAGATGTTTGTCATTATTGAAAGAACGAAGCGTCTTCGATGCCGGAAAAAGAGGGGGAAAAGGCACGCATATCGTTTTTTCCCGGCCCGGGGCGGCCTTATGGGCTGCGCCGCCGGCTGCCGGGAAGTCAGGCGAAGGTGTCGACCAGTCCCCGTCCGGAACGCTGGACAGGCGCCTGGATGGACTGCATGCCGGTTGCGATCGCCTCGTCCGCTCCGGGGAACGACTGCCCCGAACGTTGCGCCTGGCGATCGGATGAATCGTTGAATTGCTGAGGCGTGTCCGCGCTGACCGTTGCCTGCCCCAGCTGGATCCCGGCCTCGTTCATCATTTCCCGCAGTCTGGGGAACGCGGCTTCCAGCGCCTGGCGAACCTCGGGCTGGGCCGCGAAGAAGCTGGCCGTGGCCTGTTCGTTCGACACATTCAGCACCACCTGCAGCGGTCCCAGGTTGGGCGGATTGAGCGTGAGCGTGGCCGTCTGTTGGGTGGTGGACGCCATCCACACGATTTTTTCGCCCAGTGCCTGGCCCCAGGCCGTGGTGCCCACGCTGGGCGCCAGCCGGGGCGAGGCGATCTCGCCCGGCGCGGGTAGGGCGTCGTGCGGGACATGCGTGGCCGGGCGCATGACGGGATGGCTCATGAGATCCGACAGCACGTCTCCGGTCTTCTGCACGTCAGTCTGCCGTGCAGCTGCAAGTGCGGCCGGGAACGCGGCAGCCTCCTCGGGCGCCTGGACGGCGGCCTTGCCGGACAGGACCGGGTCGATTTTCGGGTTGCCGCGGCCGCTGCTGGCCTGCGGTCCGCTGGGCGTGGCCTGCGTGGCGCTACCCTTGGGCGTGTTGGGTAAAGTCAGCAAGCTGGCGGGCTGCATGCCAGCCGGCAGCGTCGCCGATGCTCCGGTCTCGGCGGATGCCGTACCGACGGCTTCGGGCTTCGGCTGGACCGGGGGGAGCACCAGTCCCATCAATGCCTCGGGAGCCGGCGCCGCATCCGAGGCCTGGATGGCGTCGATCACCAGGTCGGCGCTCTGCGGATCAAGGCTCGCGGTTATGGCGTCCGCGGTGTCCGTCGCGGTAACCCCGCCTTCTTCTGTCGACGCGCGGGCCTTCGATGCAGCGCCCTGGCCGGCTTCGGTATCCTGCCGGGCTTCGTCACCCTTGCGATTCTGGGCGATTTCATTGGAGAGAACCTGGCTGAACGGCGTTTCCGCCGATGTGGACTCCGCCTGCTTGCCGGCCGGATTCTGCGACTGAACGGCGTTGCTTGGATTGAGGTTCATGGCGTTTGCATTCATGGTGACAGTCCTGGGTCAGGAAGGGGTGCGCTTGTGCAGCGTGCGCCGGGCGGCGTGTTCATCGTTCTGCTTCTGGTCGCGCCAGAGCTCGCGACGCGCGGTGTCCTTGCTGGCACGCTCGGCCAGGGTGACGAAGGACATTTTTTTCTGCTCGCAGGCCTGCCACGCGGCGCGCGCCTGGGCAGTCCGCTGTCGGGCATCGCTGACGACCTTCTGCTGGCCGGCGATGGCATGCTCGAGCTTCTGCATGAAGACCTGGAAATTGTTGAAGTGCGTGGTGCTGATGCCGCTGGTCAGGTTCGACTGGCAGCGTGCGGCATAGTCATCGCGGTACTGCATCAGCAGTTCGAGTTTCTGCGCCGCCTCCTCATCGGCACGCAGCGCGGCGCCCAGAAGCGTGGCAGCCTCCTCGGTTTCCTTGTTCGCGAGCTCGATCAGGGTGTGGAGTGCAGAGGGAGTGGCCATGAAGAGGGTCTATCGTCCGGTGTGAGCGTCAGTTGAAGAGGGCTTCGAGCTCGGCCAGGCTTTCGCTGGCATTCGAGCGTTCGGAAATGTTTTGCTGCAGGAAGGCTTCGAAGGCAGTCTGCAGCCGGATGGCTTCGTCCAGCAGCGGGTCGGTGCCGGCCGCATAGGCGCCGACGTTGATCAGGTCGCGGCTGCGCTCGTAGCGCGAGTAGAGCTTCTTCAGCCGCCGCGCCAGATGCTGATGCTCCGGCGTGGTGATGTTCTGCATCACGCGGCTGATCGACTGTTCGATGTTGATGGCGGGGTAGTGCCCGCTCTCGGCCAGTGCGCGGTCCAGCACGATGTGGCCGTCTAGAATGGCGCGCGCCGCATCGGCGATCGGATCCTGCTGGTCGTCGCCCTCGGTAAGCACGGTATAAAAGGCGGTGATCGAACCGCCGCCCGGCCTGCCGTTGCCGGTGCGCTCGACCAGCGCCGGCAGCTTGGCGAACACCGACGGCGGATAGCCCTTGGTGGCCGGCGGCTCGCCAATGGCCAGGGCGATCTCGCGCTGGGCCATGGCATAGCGGGTCAGCGAGTCCATGAGCAGCAGCACATGCTGGCCCTTGTCGCGGAAATGTTCGGCGATGGCCGTGGCATAGGCGGCGCCCTGCATGCGCAGCAGCGGCGGCGCATCGGCCGGCGCGGCCACGACCACGGCGCGGCTGCGGTCCTGGGCGCCGAGGATGTCTTCGACGAATTCCTTGACCTCGCGGCCGC
>DONB01000193.1:0-754 GCA_003510325.1 Thiobacillus sp.
GATTGAACGGCGTGGTTGGGCCAACGTGCGGCTGGTGCTGGAGGACGCGACGTGCTTCTCCCTGCCGCCGCGCTTCGACGCGGTGCTGTTCGCCTACAGCCTGACGATGATTCCGGACTGGCGGGCGGCGTTGGAGCGGGCGTACGGGCACCTGCGTCCGGGCGGGCGGCTGGTGGTGCTTGATTTCGGGAGGTTCCAAAGCTGGGGTCCGCTGGGCGGGCTGA
The DNA here is from genome assembly GCA_003510325.1 of Thiobacillus sp. Classification (GTDB taxonomy): domain Bacteria; phylum Pseudomonadota; class Gammaproteobacteria; order Burkholderiales; family Thiobacillaceae; genus Thiobacillus. The sequence continues at coordinate 225 of DONB01000193.1, forward strand.
TGCGGCTATGGCTGCGGCTCAACCACGTCAGCACCGACCGGCCCTACGTCGAGGGTCTGCGGTCGATTTGCGGCCACGTGAGGGCGCGGCACGGGCTGGGCGGCCCCCCGGCGGTGTACTCACCGCCGAGCTGTCCCCTGTCGGCGGTGGGCGTGCGGATGCAGATCCCCCGGGCTCGCGGCCGCTTTCGCGCGCGGTCGTCCTGGATCCGACGGCCGTCGTTTTCGGCGTGAGAGCGCGGCAACCCGGCCGCTTCTTATCGGCCCCCACGTCTCCTCCCAGGGGCAACCCATCGGCAACCAGCGGACCACTTAGCTTGCGTCGCAGACTCCCCTCTATACAATCAGAGTGGTAAGTGCTTGCCGCGACGGCGGTTGGGCTTTCTGGCCGCGTTTGTCGGTAAGGGTGCCGTTCGGGAGTTATCGCATGAAGTTCAAGTCGCAGGTGTACACGCAGGTGTCTGGCTCGATCGGCGGCATCACGTACAGCCACAACCAGGGCGGACTTTACACCCGGGCACGGTCGATTCC
>DONB01000193.1:787-5011 GCA_003510325.1 Thiobacillus sp.
GCTCCGGGAGTGTTCGACCTTGGGAGCTTCACGCCGCCTACGATTGCTGCTCCGAACGCGGCGGCGGACACGGTGGACGTTTCGTTCAACAATGCGGACCCGTGGGCGACGGCTGTGGGCGGTCACATGCTGATCTACCTGTCCCGGCCGCAGAACCCGTCGATCAACTTCTTCAAGGGGCCGTATCGCTTCGCGGGAAAAGTGTCCGGGGCGGTGGTGCCCCCGACCTCGCCGGCCACGATTACGCTGCCGTTTCCGTGTGTTGTGGGGCAGCGGGTGTTCGTGAAGATCAGCTTCGTCCAGGTGGACGGAAGGCTCTCTTTGCCCTTTCGTAGTTTCGGCACCGCTGTCTGATGATCCCCCGATTCCGATCGCGGGAGCTTGGGACGGTGGCAGTCTGTACACGGTGACGTTCGACAAGAACTTGGACCAGACCGTTGTGCCGGCGGTTGGGTCGTTCATCGTGGTTCGGAGCTTGCGGTTCAGGCTGGGCGTGCTGGACGGGACGTATCCGGCGGCGAACCAGATCCGTTACAACAAACCGTCGACGGGATCAGTGGCCACAGGGGCGAATCGGATTGAGTATCCGATTCTCCAGGTGCCGCGTCTGCGCGGAGTAAACGGGCTGGCCATTGCGACGTTTTCTCAGTTGTTCTGANNCGAGTCGCCGCGTTGGGCGGCGGCGACTATGGTTCCTAGCTCGCCGAGAAAGATCCAGGTGTCGTGCGGCTCGTCGTTGCGCGGGCTTCGGGCGGCGTCACGTAGCGGGCGCTCGAACGCGTCGCCGCGCCAGGTGCCGAAGAAGATGGTGGTCTTGCGGCTTCGCAGGGCCTTCATCGCCTCTGCGAGGTGTTCGACGTTTCCGGCTACTTCGTTGTCCACCGGCTTCGTGAGGTACTTCGAGAGGTAGTGTGCCGCCTGGTCGATCTCGCGCACGGCTTCAATGCGCGTGTGGGCGACGTCGACGCGGCTGGCGCGCGCCCAGGTGTTGCTGAGCGTGGGGCAGTCCAGAAATTCACCTTCGACCACGGCGTGTGCGTGTACGTGCCAAGCGTTGGGCACGCTCTTGGCGCGCGTGATCTCGACTACCACGGCGCCGCCCTTACTGTGAGCTTGCCACCACGGGTCTTTCAGGAAGCGCGTCAGGCTGGCGCACAGGCGCGCGTAGGCGCGGGGCAGCGGTTCGTCCGGGAGGGCGCGCTGTGTGAGCGTGACGAAGCGTAGGCGCTTCGCGGCGGCGTGCATGTGCAGGCGGATCGTGGCTGCGGTGTGCTGGGCCTTTCCCCGGCGGCAGAGGGGGCACCAGCGCAGCCCGCAGGTGTTGACTCGGGTGCGGATGATGCCGGTCTCCCGGTGGCGGTAGAGGTAGACTTTGGTGCGGCAAGAGGCGAAGCGGTCGAGCTTTTCCTGCGCTGCACCCGCGAGTTCGAGGGCGGCGTAGGCTACGGCGCAGGTGTGCTTGCATCCTGAGCGGTAGAACACCCCCCACTCGGTTGAGGCGGTTTCGGCGAACCAGGCGCCCAGCCTTTTGAGTTCTGCGCGGTTGAACTCGCTCATGGTCTCATGGGTTTGGCCCTGCGAGGGGCGGTGCGGCGAGTTGAGGATGCGCCAGTCCATTCGGTCGCGCTGGGTCAGACGACGGCGGAAGTGCCCGGTCCGGGTGGATGCTCCGCACTCGGACGGGCGGGCTTCCGTCGTCGGTTCGCGCCACGGGGCTTGTTCGGCGGGAGGGGCGGCAGCGGNNCTGCGCAACTCGATCAGGGCATTGGCCAGGGTGTTGTAGGCGTACATGAGAGCGGTGTGGATGGTCGAGCGGGGCTGGTACGCCTCGGCGGCTTCATTGATGGCCTTGAGGAGCACGATGAGCGCTTCACGTTTTGGCATGGCGGGCCTCGTCGTAGAGTTTGGCCAGTTCGCGGTCGTCCTGGGCGGGTAGCTCAAGGCGGTCGCGTTCGCCGAAGTGCATCCAGGCGGCGACGAGCGCGAGCCGTTCGGAGACTTCGTGCATCATGTTGGCGACGCAGGGCGCGTGCGGCCGCCACGCGACGGCCAGCACGCGGAAGTCTTCCGCATAATAGAGGATCTGCTCGGTTGTCAGCGCTTCGGTGATGACGGCGGGCATTGAGCACCTCATAAGATCCGGGCCGGAGGCGGCGACTGACGGTCCACCGCTCTCCGGTCCGCGGACCCTTTGGCATCCGGAGTCTGCGCGCGGCGCGGTCGGGACGCAAGACCTTTTCTAGCGCGCCGCTGTTTTTAGCATTTCAGTCCTTTCAGTCGCGGGTGAAAATCGATTCACGGAAACGTTGCGTGGGGCGCGTTGCGCCAGCGAGCGGCGGCCGCGTGTTCTTCAAAGCGCGCTGCTGCGCAAGGCCGGGATCCAGCCGGGTGCAAAGGTCGAAGGCTCAAGGCCAAAAGCTGAAGGGCAGTCCGGCCTTCAGCCTTCAGCTTTCAGCCTGCTGCCTTATCCGCCGGTATTCTCCGTGCCTGAGCTGATGCCGCACGACGTGCAGGAGCCGATGCGCCATTTCGGCGCGGCCGGCCGCGGGTTGATCTACGTCAAGAAGGCCACGCCCACCGCCGACGGCCATGCGAACGTCCACATTCTGTTGGAGGGCACCGGCATCCAGCGCGCACTGTTCTGCCTTCCGGATCACGTCTTTGTCTCTGGGGGACCGGTCTCCGACCGGTCTTTGGGCTGGAGCATGACGCTCTCGCCCGCGCCGACGCACGACCCCGATGACGGCGAGGGGTTGCCGTTCGTCGGGCTGGCGACCGGCAACGTCGGCAAGCTCAAGGACGGCGAGCAGATTCACGAGTTCAGCTACGTGAGGCGGCCGCGATTCGGTGAGGCGTGCGATCTGTACGCCGTCGGCATGCTGCTTTTCGAGAGCCTGCTCAGCCACGACGAGCGGCCCCTCGACCGGCTCAGGCAAGCCATCCTGACCGACCTCGAGGAGCTGACGGGTGCCTGCCTGGCGGTCGAGCCGGAGCGGCGCGGCCTCGCCGCGGTGGAGTGGATTACGGCCCGCTGTGAGAACGACACGCCCGGCGCGATCTGGTCGCGCCGCAACCTGCTGTATCGCCGTGAAGAGCGGGCCGCGTCCCGCCTGGACGGCTTTCCGCCGCGGCTATGGCAGGCAATCATCGCGCTGGGTTTGCGGCTGACGACGACCATTCCGGGTTTCAGCTTCTGTGACGACCGGGCCTCAGATGCGCCGCGTCTGGCCGGCCGGCACCTCGTGCCGCTGGCCGAGGCGCGCGGCCTGGTGGCGATGCTGGACGATCTGATCTTCGGGCGTAGCGGACGCATCAGCCGGCTGCGGGCCGTGATCGGCGGCGGCGAGCGCTGAGGAGGTGAAAAGTGGCAAGTGAAAAGTGCAGAGTGACGAACGGGGGATTTCACTTTGCACTTTGAACTTTGCACTGAACCTGGGTGCGGAGGGTTTGCGATAATGTCCGTAGCGGAGGGTTGGCGATGATGTCCACAGCGACATGTGTCTGGACGGGGGATCGCGTGGCGAGCCTGGCGCGGGCAGCGCTGGAGGCTGAAGCCGGTTCGCCGCTCGCCGCGGACGTGCGCGCTGGCGTGCACGAGGTGATCCGTACCGTCCAGGACCAGCAATGCGACTTGCTGCTGAGCGACCTCGAAGGGCAGTTCCTGCGGCGGGNNGGGCCGCAGCTCGGCCGGCCCGGCGAGCCCGGCCAGATGCAGGAGCTGCTCAAGCAGCGGGCCAGCTTTGAGCTCAAGCTCCAGACCGAGGCGCAGGCTCGAAAAGAAGTCGACGCCGCGCTGGCCAAGGAGCGCGAGGACCATCGCAACGCCATCGAGTCGCTCACGTTCCAGCAGCAGAAGCTGCGCGAGCTTCAGGAGGAGCGCACCCGCCTGCTGGCCGACATCCGCCGCGCCGAAGACAAGCTGCGGACGCAGCTCATCGAGAACGAGGAGCTCAATCTCAAGCTCCAAAAGGAGCGGGAATCGCACAAGAGCATCGGCGACCAGACCCTCAGCCAGACCGAGCAGATCACCGCGCTTCAGGGCGAAGTGGAGCGGCTCAAGAAGCTGAGCGAGACCACGCTGCGCGACCGCGACGTGAAGGTCGAGGTCGCCAAGGCCGAGGCGGCCGTCGCCGAGTCTCAGACGGCTGACGCCGCGTTCGTGGCCCTGTGGAAGCAATTGAGCCGCGAAATGCCGGAGGTCTTCACCGAGACGCACGTTCCCAC
>DONB01000108.1 GCA_003510325.1 Thiobacillus sp.
CCACGAGGAACACTGCATCGGCTGTGGCTACTGCCTCACCGGTTGCCCGTTCGACATCCCGCGCATCTCGAAGAAGGACAGCAAGGCCTACAAGTGCACGCTGTGTTCCGACCGCGTGGCGGTGGGAATGGAGCCGGCCTGCGTGAAGACCTGCCCGACCGGCGCCATCGTGTTCGGCTCCAAGGTGGACATGATCCACCACGCCGAAGGCCGCATCGCCGACCTCAAGGAACGTGGCTATAGCAATGCGTCGCTATACGACCCACAGGGCGTGGGGGGCACCCACGTGATGTATGTGCTACAGCACGGCGATCAGCCGGAACTGTATGCGAACCTGCCCAAGGATCCGAGCGTCAGCCCACTGGTCGGCCTATGGAAGGGCATCGCTAAGCCTCTGATGAGCCTGGGTATCGGCCTGGCCGTCTTTGCCGGTTTCTTCCATTTCGTCACGGCCGGCCCCAAGGAGGTGGAGGAAGAGAAAACGGATTGAACCGGTCCATTTTCTTACTTTCCCCGATAACAAGGAGCGAACATGAGCACCTTTATCCAACGCCACACACGCCGCGAACGTATCAACCACTGGGTGGTCGCCATCGCCTTCGTCCTCGCGGCGCTATCTGGGCTGGCGCTGTTTCATCCGGCGTTTTTCTTTCTGGTCAACCTGTTCGGCGGCGGCCCCTGGACCCGCATCCTGCACCCCTTCATTGGCGTCGTGATGTTTCTGTTCTTCATCGTCCTGGCTGCATTTTTCTGGCGCTTCAACCACTTCACCGCCGCCGACCGCCAATGGATGAAGCGCATCGGCGACGTGATGCGAAATCACGACCAGGGTTTGCCCGAACCCGGCAAATACAACGCCGGACAGAAATACCTGTTCTGGATCTTGGTCGTGAGCGTTCCAGTGCTGCTGATTTCCGGCATTGCCATCTGGCAACCGTGGTTCGCGCCGCTCTTCCCCATCTGGCTCATGCGCGTGGCCGTGGTGATCCATGCGCTGGCGGCCTGGATCATGATTCTCGGCATCGTCGTTCACGTCTATGCCGCGATCTGGGTCAAGGGCTCGATCCGGGCGATGACGCGCGGGACAGTCTCGGAAACCTGGGCGAAGCACCACCATCGGGCGTGGTATCGCGAGACGACCGGAAAGTAGCCGGCCTTGCCTTCCGGATTCCTCGTCCAGAACCTCACAAGGAAAACACCTAGCGCATGACGATGACCCTCCTGCAACCCGGCCAGATCGAAGCGGCTGCCGGCGGCATTCCCGAACTGCGGCTGNNCCGCCGACCTGTTTCTTGCGCGTGCACGACGTCTGGAGCAGCTGGCCGACCATCATGCCATGGGCGACTACCTGCGTTTTGTCGCCCGGCTTGCGCGGGCTCAGCAGGAACGCCTGGATGGAGACCTTGCAACGCATCTACCCGCTGCCGACACCCTGGCGCAGTGTCACGAATACGCAATGCCGCCGCTGGCACCCGCCGGCTTGCCTCGGCCGGACGGTTGGCACGCGATGGCGCGCGAACTGGCGCGTGCGGTTCAGCCTAGCCTGCCCGAGGCGGGTCAGGCGGCGCTGCAGCGAATTCTGGACAAGCCGGACGCCTGGCTCGACAAGCAGGCCGGACGACTGTTCGAAGCAGAGACGATGCATCTGGATGCAGCCGCGACGCCGGTGATCGGCGCCGCCCTGCAGGTGTACTGGACGCACCTCGCCCGCCAGCTCGATTCCGCCCAGGTGGCGCGACCAGAACATGCCAATCTGTGCCCGGTGTGCGGATCGCATCCGGTGAGCTCGGTGGTGCGCATCGGTGGTGCCGAAAGCGGCCTGCGTTATCTGCATTGCGCGCTGTGCGGCTCTGAATGGCATGTGGTGCGGGCCAAGTGCAGCAACTGCGACAACACCCGCGGCATCGCCAGCTTCCATCTGGAAGGCGAGTCGCCCGTGGTGCGGGCCGAAAGCTGCCCGGAATGCCGGACCTATCTGAAAACCATTCACCAGGACAAGGATCCGCTGGCCGACCCGGTGGCAGACGACCTCGCCAGCCTGACGCTCGACCTGCTGATGGACGAAACCGGCCATGCCAAAAGCGGGATCAACTGGTACTTGATTCAGGGTCAGCCATAAAAATCCCGGCGGCGTCGAGCCGCTGCTTCGTCATCCCCAGGGGATGGCCTATCGTGCATGGCGCCCAGGCTCGCCCACCTTCGATCGACCGCGTCCTCAACAAGGCCGTCGTTGCTTCACGCCCGTCGAATGCGGCCGCGAACCAGTGCTTGCCGAGCTGCACCGCTTATGTGACGTCCACCGGCTGTGCACGCAGACATGTTCGGCAGGACAGAACATGTCGCTTGAACTGGAAGGGGAGCGTTCCTGGTGGTGCGGCCGCACTTCAAGCCCGGTGAGGAAGTCAGCCGCTCCCGGGTGGGTTTGACTCCCATTCCCTCCCGCCACACTCTTTCAGGCATGCGACCGGGCAGGTATATTGATCTCCACACACCACACCCTTCATGGGTAAAACGGGCGGAACGCGCTGATGAAGCGTCGCTCCGCCCCCTTGCCGGCACAATCAAGCGAAAGCAGCTATGCGCAGGATTCTGCAAATCGTCCATGCAGCACGCAGCGTCTTTACCCCGAGTCGCGATGCCGGGCAAGAACATGCAGCGTTTCTGCACGCGATCTACGATTCGGCCCCGGACGGCATCACACTGACGGATATGCAGGGCCGGTTCGTCAGGACCAATCCGGCCTTTCAAAGGATGACAGGTTTTAGCGAAGCCGAGTTGCGTGCCGAAACCTGCGAGTCCCTGACACATCCCGAGGATTTCCCGCGATACCGGGTCTTGCTGGAGGAGCTGCTGGCGGGCCAGCGAGCCGCCTTCAGGCTGGTCATGCGCCATCGTACGAAGACTGGCGCGGCAGCCTGGGTCCGCTGCACGGTCTCGCAACTGAAAGAAAACCCGGACACACCGCGGTACATTGTTGCGCGAACCGAGGACGTGACAGAAAGCTGGCAACAGCGAGAACAGCTGCTCGAACGCACAGAGCCCTTTCACCTGCTGGTGGCAAGCGTGACCGACTACGCGATTTTCATCCTCGACCCGGAAGGGCGGGTGACAAGCTGGAATGTGGGCGCGGAACGGATCAAGGGCTACCTCGCCGACGAGATCATCGGCCAGCATTTCTCGCGCTTCTATCCGCGCGAAGACGTGGAGCAGGACAAGCCCGCGCACGAATTGCAGGCCGCGCTCGCACAGGGCCGCTTCGAGGATGAGGGCTGGCGCTTGCGCAAGGATGGTTCGACATTCTGGGCCAATGTGATCATCACGCCGATGCGCGACGAATCCGGCACCTTGCGCGGCTTCGCCAAGGTGACGCGCGATCTCACGGTGCGCCGGCAGCTCGAGGAGCGCCTGCGCGAAAGCGAAGCACGGCTACAGGCCTTCCTCAACCACAGCCCGGCGGTCATCTTCCTGAAGGATGTCGAGGGCCGCTACCTGCATGTCAACACGAAATTCCTGCAATGTTTCGGCTTGTGTTCGGAACAAGTCATCGGCAGAAGCGACGCCGAGCTTTTTGCGCCGGACCAGGCGGCGGAATTCAGCGCCAATGACCATGCGGTGCTGGCGAGCGGCACCCCTTTGGAATTCGAAGAATCCGCGCAGTACGACCAGGGCCCGAGCATCAGCATGGTCAGCAAATTCCCGGTGAGTGACACGTCCGGCAGGATCATCGGGATCGGCGGCATTGCAACAGACATGACCGAATACAAACACGCGCAGGAGGCCTTGCGGGTCAGCGAGCAAGGCTTCCGCGAGCTGGTGGATATACTGCCCATCGCCGTGTATACCTGCGACGCGTCGGGACTCATCGAAGGCTACAACCGCCAGACTACGGAGCTGTGGGGGCGCGCACCGCGCCTCGGGGACGTGGACGACCGATTTTGCAGCGCGTATCGCCTTTACAGGTCCGACGGCGTGTACATGCCCCATCCCGAGTGTCCGATGGCCGAAGTGCTGCGAACGGGGAGGGCGGTGATGGACCGCGAAATCATCATCGAGCGTCCCGACGGTTCCCGGCGCGCTGCAGTCGTCAACATCATTCCGCGGCGCGACGAGCACGGCACGCTGACCGGTGCCATCAACTGCCTGATGGACATTACCGAGCGCAAGCATGCCGAACACGACCTGAAAATGTACGCCGATCAATTGCGGGTCTTGTCGAATCGCATGGTTGAACTGCACGAAGAAGGGCGGCTTGCACTGTCACGGGAACTGCACGACCGGGTGGGCCAGAACCTGAGCGCGCTCAACATCAATCTCAGCATCGTGCTGAGCCAGTTGCCGGAGGCGGCCCGATGCCTGGTCGGGGCGCGGCTGAAGGACTCGCAGGGTCTGGTCGAGGCCACCGTCGATGTCATTACCGACGTGATGGCTGACCTGCGTCCGCCGCTGCTCGACGATTACGGTCTGCTACCCGCCCTTAAATCGATCGCGGAGCTGTTCAGCAGACGAACGGGCATCGCTGTCGGGGTGCGCGGCCCGGCCCATCTCGAAGGCCTGCCCAAGCAGGTGGAAATTTCGCTGTGCCGTATCGCGCAGGAGGCTCTGACCAACCTGGCCAAGCATGCGCATGCTGAGAACGTCAAAATCGAGATCACGCTGCCGCCCGACCAGATCACGCTCACGATTTCCGATGACGGCATCGGCTTCGATCCGAGCATGCAGCCGCTGCACAGCGGCCGCACGGGCTGGGGTATGCTCACCATGCGCGAGCGGGCGGTGGCATTGGGCGGCACGCTGGCGATCGACTCCGAGCCCGGTCTCGGCACGCGTGTGACGGTTACACTCACGAGGAAGCCATGAGCATCAATGTCCTGATCGTAGACGACCATGTTGTGATGGCGGAGGGTCTGCGCCACCTGATCGACGCACAGGCCGATCTTGCCGTGGTGGGCTGCGCGAACGATGGCCGCGAGGCAATGCGCGAGGTCGCCGAACGGACGCCCGATGTGGTGGTCATGGACATTGCGATGCCCGAACTCAACGGAATCGAGGCCGCCCGCCTGATCCATGAGCGATCGCCCGACACCCAGGTCGTGATTCTCTCGATGCACTCGAACCGCGAATATGTCCTGCGAGCCCTGCAGGCGGGCGCGCGTGGCTACGTATTGAAGAAAAATGCCGCCACCGAGGTGCTGACGGCGATCCGCTCGGTGCATTCGGGCCAGCGCTACCTGAGCAGCCAGATCACCGAAGGCGTGATCGAGGACTATCTCCGCAGCAGCAGCGACGACCCTCTCGACACGCTCAGTTCTCGCGAGCGCCAGGTGCTGCAGTTGCTGGTNNTGCGGAATCGCTGTCGCTTTCCCCGAAGACCGTCGAAACCTACCGTACCCGTGTCATGCAGAAGCTGGATATCGGCGACATGCCCAGCCTGGTGAAGTTCGCGATTCAGCACGGCCTGACCACGATCGAATAGGGCGCGCCTCAGGGCGTGTTCGGTCGAGCCTGTAGGGATTTCCCCGGAGCGTTTGTCGGGTTTCCCTGATATCCCCCTTTACGTCCACCCGCTACCGTACAGACTGGCAGCCAATCAGATCAGCTCCGGATTCCAGGCACGCGCTGGCGTCCTTGAAATCCGGGTTTTCGGGGGAGCCGAATGTCCGACCACACCATATCGATTCGCCACCCCGGGCCCGGCCCGCTGGCCCTGGCGATCGTGGCGCTCAGCCTGGGACAGGCCGCCGCCGCTGCCCCGGACCTGGCCGACCTGTCCCTCGAGGAGCTCGTCAATATCGAAATCACGTCGGTGTCCAAGCGGACCGAGCGGCTGACCGATGCGGCCGCCTCTGTTTTTGTCATCACCCAGGACGACATCCGTCGTTCCGGCGCCCGTTCCTTGCCCGACGCGCTGCGACTGGCCCCCAACCTGCAGGTCGCACGCGCCAGCGCGAGCGCCTATGCGATCAGCGCGCGCGGCTTCAACAGCAACGCACGAAACAAGCTGCTGGTGCTGATCGACGGTCGTTCGGTCTATTCGCCGCTGTTTTCCGGAGTGTTCTGGGACGTGCAAGACGTGATGCTGGAAGACGTCGAGCGCATCGAGGTCATCAGCGGGCCGGGCGGCACGCTGTGGGGCACCAACGCGGTCAACGGCGTCATCAACGTCATCACCCGTTCCGCAAAACACACCCAGGGCGGGATGCTGGCGATCGGCGCAGGCAACCGCGAATCCGGGGGCGCGGTGCGCTACGGCGGAAAACTCGGCGACAACGGCCACGTCCGCGTCTACGGCAAGTACTTCGACATCGACCCCACGAAGACGGCGGACGGCAACCCGCGCGACGACGCCTGGCACAAGGGCCAGATCGGGTTCCGCGCCGACTGGGCCGACGACCGCGACCAGTTCTCGGTGCAGGGCAACGCCTACCGCGGCGCGGAAGGCCAGCCCGCGCCGGGAACGATTTCGACGGGCGTGCCTTTCACGCTCGGTACCATCCGGGTGTAGGGAGCGAACCTGACGGCGCGCTGGGACCATCGGCTCCAGGGCGGCTCCAGCCTGATGCTGCAGGCCTATTACGACCGCACCGAGCGCATCGTCCCGCCCACCTTCTCGGAGACGCTCGACATTGTCGACCTGCAGTTCCAGCATACGGTGCAGCCGATGGGCATGCACAGCCTGGCCTGGGGCGCAGGTTACCGCACCAGCCGGGATCGCGTGACCAACAGCCCCTATGTCGCCTTTCTCCCCGCCCGCGAAAACCAGGCTTGGTCGAACGTGTTCGTGCAGGACGAGATCAGCCTGAGCACTCGTTTGCGCCTGACGCTGGGCGCACGGTTCGAGCGCAACGACTACACCGGCGCGGAGTTCCTGCCCAGCGCCCGCCTGGCCTGGAAACCGGCCCCGGATCACCTGCTGTGGGCCGCGGTCTCGCGCGCGGTGCGCGCGCCGTCGCGCCTCGACCACGACACCTTCGTTCCGGGCGTCCCGCCCTACCTGCTGGCGGGTGGCCCCGATGTGCGTTCCGAGATCGCAACCGTCTACGAAATCGGCTACCGCGGCCAGCCTGCGCCTCGGCTGTCGTATTCGGTGACCGCATTCCATGCCGCCTACGATCATCTGCGCAGCCAGGAAATCGACGCCAGCGGGACCTTCCTGTTCTATGGCAACGAGATGGAGGGCACGGCGCACGGCGTCGAGATGTGGGGCACCTTCCAGGCCGCACGCGCCTGGCGGCTGAGCGCGGGGCTGACGCTGCTGGACATGGACCTGCGGCGCAAGCCCGGCAGCACGGATCCGTTCGGGCCGAGCGCATTGGGCAACGATCCGGCTTATCAATGGAATCTGCGATCGTCCTGGGATCTGACGCCGAAACACGAGCTCGACATCCTGGCCCGCCGGATCGGTGCCCTGCCGAATCCGCATACGCCCGCCTATACCGCCGTGGATGCGCGCCTGGGCTGGCGCATCGATCGCAAGGCCGAACTCTCCCTGACGCTGCAGAACCTGTTTGACGGCGGCCACACCGAGTACGCGCAATCGACGATCCAGGGGGAATTCGGACGCAGTGCATTCTTGCAGCTGATTTTGCGGCAGTAACCGGCATGGATACGCGGATGGCCTGCCCCCAGTTTTGCCCGCCCCGGTTGACGGGCCGCCGCCAGCATACCCTCCTTGCGAGCATGACCCTGTTTCTGCTGCCGATGTGGCTGATGGCCTTTCCGGCGTATGGTGCAGGCGAGAGTGAGGACCTCGAGCACAGCGTCAAGGCCGCATTTCTCTACAAGTTCGCCAGCTATGTGGAGTGGCCGGCCAACGCATTCCCCAAAGCGGATGCCCCGATCGCGATCGCCGTCACGGGATCCGACGTGATTGCCGCGGAACTCGGCCGGCTGGTGGCCGGCCGCACGGCGCAGGGGCGTCCCATCGTGGTCAAACGACTCGCACCGGGCGATCCGCTTGCCGGCGTGCACATCCTGTTTGTCGGACCAGGCGACGCTGAGCGCCTCGCGCAGTGGGCCCGGGATGCCCAGGCGCATTCGACGCTGTTGGTGACCGACTCAAGGAGGGCTCTGGAGCGGGGCAGCACAATCAACTTCGTTCTGGTCGACCGCCGCGTGCGCTTCGAAATTTCCCTCGACGCTGCCGAAAAAAGCAGCCTCAAGCTGAGTTCACGCCTGCTTGCCGTAGCCCAGCGGGTCCATCCGGGAGCGCGATGATGTTGCGCACGATCATGAACTCGGTGCGTTACAAGGTGATTCTGGTGGTGCTCGCCACCAATTTCGCCGCGTTGTCGGTGGCCGGCGTCGCGCTCGTCATTTTCGAACTTCGCAATTACAAGAATTCGTGGGTCACCGACCTGGCCGCCCAGAGCGAGATTCTGGGGCGGGCGAGCGCGCCGGCCCTGGAATTCGACGATCCCAAGTCGGCCCATGCGTATCTGGCGCTGCTCGAAGCGAGGCCGCGGATCACGGCCGCCGCCATCTACAACGCCAAAGGCAAACTGTTTGCCAGTTATGCGCGAGACGGCCAGCGTGCGGCCCTGCCTGCGCTGCCCGAAGTGGACGGCCACCGGGTGGCCGGAAACGAGATCTCGCTTTTCACCCGGATCGTGGAAAACGACGAAATTCTCGGCACGGTCTACATGCGCGCGCAATACCAGCTTTACGACCGGCTAACGAGATATCTCGGCATTCTGGCTGTCGTCATGGCTTTCAGCTTGCTGGTGGCCTTCCTCATCGTGATATGGCTGCAGGCCCGGGTAACCGGACCCATCCTGGCCGTCACCGACGCGGCGCGCCAGGTCATCACCAAACGGGACTATTCGCAGCGGGTGCAGAAGACGACCGATGACGAGATTGGCTATCTGGTGGATGCATTCAACGACATGCTGGCCGAGATCGGTCGCAGGACGGAAGCCGCGGAGTCGACGAATCGCAAGCTCGAGCATGAAATCACGGAACGCACACGCGCCGAGGGCGAGATCCGCACCCTGAATCTCGAGCTCGAACAGCGCGTATCCGATCGCACGGCCCAACTGGAAAGCGCCAACAAAGAGCTGGAGGCGTTNNTGGGAAGGAACTCGACAAGGAAGCCCGGCGCAAGCTGGATGTCATTCTCGGCGAGACCAGCCGCATGGGTGCGCTCATCGACGACCTGCTCGCATTTTCCCGCCTGGGGCGCAAGGTCATGCAGGTCAGCGAACTGGACATGACCGAGCTGGCAGGCACCACCTTCGACAGTCTGAACCAGCAGCATGGCGCGCCGGTCGAGTTTCATCTCGGTTCCCTGCCGCCGGGCAGGGGCGACCGCGTCCTGATCGGTCAGGTATGGGCCAATCTGCTGTCCAACGCGCTCAAGTTCAGTTCGAACCGGGAGAAGCCGACCCAGGTGTCCCGCGTGCCCGGGGGTATGCTGGCGTTCGCCGTGCGCGATACCGGCATCGGCATTGCCGAGCAGCAGCAGCAATTCATCTTCGATGCCTTCCGCCAGGCGGACGGCAGCACGCATCGCAAGTTCGGCGGAACGGGCCTGGGCCTGTCGATCTCACGTGATCTTGCCGGG
>DONB01000133.1 GCA_003510325.1 Thiobacillus sp.
CACCCCGCGCGCGATGCGCAGCGGCGCCACCGCGCAGGCGGCATGGGCGAGCCAGGGCCGCACATCGGGCACGCTGCCGGTGACAACGACGCCGGGCTGGCGCGCCAGCGCGAAAACGGCTTCAGTGGGCCGGCTGCCGACGATGGTGAACTGTGCGCCGGGCACCGCTTCGCGCACCGCCGGAAATATCCGCTCGGCGAACCAGGTGACCGCGTCGATGTTCGGCCAGTAATCCATGGCGCCGGTGAACACCACCCCCTGTGCGTCGGGCGCATACGGATTCGGATAGTCGCGCCCAGGCGAGAAATAGCCGGCGTCGACGCCGTTCTCGAAGGCGCTGATCCTGTGGCAAGCCTGCGGCGCGCGCTGCTGCAGCAGCACCGCTTCATCCTTCGACACCAGCAGGGTGGCGTCGAAGTCCTGCGCCACCTGCGCCTCCCACGCGGCCAGCTTGCGGCCTTCCCGCGCATACACCCACGACAGCGGCCAGTTCTGCGTCGGCGCGTACTGCGTCCATTTGTCGGAATCGACGTCGACCATGTCGAGCACGCGGCGGGCAAGCCCTGCCGGCATGAACTGCGCCATGGCCGAGGAAAACGCGAGCCCGTGCGTCACCCGGCCCGAGGCGGCCAGCCCTTCGGCCCAGCGCCTCAGTTCGCCGCTGCGGTAATACGGCAGCGTCAGCGCCTCGCCCGTCAACAGTCCGGTCAGGCTCGCCAGCTTCGCTCGGCGCGGGTGCAGCGGCAACAGCTTGATCGACGCACAATAAGGCTTCAATGCGTCGCGGTATTGCCAGTCGTCGGGGTCGTCGACAAAGGCGCCCAGATGAATGTCAAAGCGCGTGCCCAGATGCCGCAGCAGGTGGAACGAACGGATCTTGTCGCCCTTGTTGGGCGGGAACGGGATGCGATGAGCAAGAAACAGCAGCCCCTCCACAGTCACCCCAGATTCTTGACGATATGCGGCCCGATCGCGTTGGCGAGCGCCAGCGGCATTTTCTTCCAGGCCTGGATGAAAAGACGGTATTTCGGATTCAACGGGTTGATCTCGGGAACCTCCCGGTCCGTGACCAGGAAATACTCGTAATACAGCGGCGTCGGCTCGAAACCCCAGTTTTTCTTGAAATCGAACGAACCGGTACCGCGCTTGCTGCGGCCGAAATCGAATGTCTTCAGCCCGCGTTCACAAGCCCGCCGCATCAGGTCCCAGTACATGAAATCATTGCCGGCCACGGCACGCGCAGCGTCGGTACCTCCTCCGTAATACGGCAGCACCTCGTCGCGGAAATAGAACGACATCACGCTGGCGATCACCTTGCCGCCGAGCGTGATGGTGAGCACTTCGCAGTCGTCGCCGAATTCGTCCTTCAGCAGGCGAAAGAATTTGCGCGAGAACACCGGCGTGCCGAGCCGGTGCACGCTCGCCGAATAGGCCTGGAAAAACCGCGTGGTGTCGGCATCGATCTCGCCAACGAGGCCTGCCTTGATGCCTTTCCTCACCATCGCCCGCTGCTTGCGCGGGATGGCATTCATGTTGGCTTCGATTTCGGGCTCGATGGCTTTCTTGAAGGTGACGTACAGATCCTTGGTCGGCCAGTGCGCATGCTGGGCGATCTGATTGCGATATTCGAGGACGCCGACCTTGAGTTTTCCGGCCAGCGCCTGCGCGGCCTCGTCGAGCGCACGGTACGCTGCGTCATGGTCGGCCAGGATGCCCCCGTAGGCGCAGAACGGCAAAGATCCGAGGCTGTGTCCGAACAGCCGGCTTTTGATTTCGGCCAGCGGCAGCACGCCCACCACCTCGCCGCCGCGCTCGGCCAGCAGGAAATGCGTGCGATGGCCGAATGCGTCCTCGATCACCCGTTGCCAGCCGGCACGGTGAAAGAAGGTCGCGTCGGGATGCGCGTGGACATAGGCATCCCAGCGGCCACGATCCTTGACCTCCAGCGCGCGCACCGTGACCTCAGCCGCCGCGGCTTCGGGTTCGGTGAAGGGTTCGGCCTGCATATTCAATGGTCGGAGAGGAACACGCGATCGACGCGGTCCCATTCGAAGTCGTTCAGCAATTGGCGCAGTCTGCCCGGCATGCGTTGCAGATTGACGTAATGGCGGAAGCGCGTCTTGGCAGAAATGCCGCGCTGGCGCGGCTGCCCGGCATCGAGCTCCCAGGGGTGGAAATAGAACATGCACGGCGCCTGATCCTGCGCGTTCACCCGTCGCAGCATCCAGCGCGACACCTCGTACGGCAGCAGGCGGAACCAGCCGCCGCCCGCCGCCGGCAGGTTGCGGCCCATCAGCGGCACAGTGGTCGGCGGCAGTTCGAGGATGCCGGCCTCGCCGTTGGGGCGGTGCGGAAACCGTGGCGCGTCGGGCATGCCGTAATGGTCGTGTTTGACCGGATAAATGCTCGAGCTGTACACGTAACCCGCATTCTCCAGTTCCTCGACCGCCCACCAGTTTTTTTGGCTGATGGAAAAGCTCGGCGCGCGGTAGCCGCGCACGGCGACGCCGCCGAGGTCTTCGAGAATGCGCTTGGCGCGGGTGATGTCGTCGCGAAATTGCGCGGGCGTCAGATCGCTGGCGCGCTGATGACCATAGCCGTGGCTGGCCAGTTCGTGGCCATTGTCGACGATGCGCCGCACCACCTGCGGATAGCGCTCGGCGATCCAGCCGAGGGTGAAGAAGGTGGCCTTGGCATCGGCCTCGTCGAGCAGACCAAGGATGACGTCGACGTTGCGCTCGACCCGGCACGGCAGACTGTCCCAGTCTTCGCGCCGGATATGCGGGGCGAACGCCGACACCTGGAAATAGTCCTCGACGTCGACCGACATGGCATTCCGGATCCCCGCCATCTAGGCAGCCCTCCGGCCCTTCTGCTGCGGCAGCCAGCCCTTCAGCGTATGCGCAATGCGCATCGCTGCGCGGCCGTCCCAGTATTCGGGAATGCGCCCGGCCTTGCCGCCATTCGACATGACCTCGCCGAATGCCGCCCGGATTGCATCGGGGTGGGGGCCGACCAGCGTATTGGTGCCTTCGGACAGGGTGATCGGGCGCTCGGTGTTGTCGCGCAGGGTCAGGCAGGGCACGCCAAGCGCGGTGGTTTCTTCCTGGATGCCGCCGGAGTCGGTGAGCACCAGCCTGGCGTCGCGCATCAGGCCGAGCATTTCCAGATAGCCGACCGGAGGCAGGATGTGCAGGCCGTCGAGCTTGGCGGTGAAGCCGAATTTTTCGATGTTGCCGCGCGTACGCGGGTGCAGCGGCATCACCACCGGCAGGCTGCGGTTGATTTCCCCGACAACGTCGAGCAATGCGGCAAGCGTGTCGCGGTCGTCGACGTTGGACGGCCGGTGCAACGTCAACACTGCGTACTGCGGCAACGCGACGCCAAGGGTCTGGCTAACCGGGACGGCCTGCCCGAGGTTGCGGTACAGGGTATCGATCATCACGTTGCCGACAAACTCGACCCGCGCGGGATCGATGCCCTCACGCACGAGGTTGGCGAGCGCGCTTTTCTCCGTGGTGAAGAGCAGATCTGAAATCTGGTCGGTCAATACCCGGTTGATCTCCTCCGGCATGCCGCGGTCGTAGCTGCGCAGGCCGGCTTCGACATGGATCACCCGCACGCCGCGCTTGGCCGCCACCAGCGCGCAGGCGATGGTCGAATTGACGTCGCCCACCACCAGCACGGCCCGCGGTTGCACGCTTTCGAGCACCGGTTCGAAGCGCTTCATCACCTCGGCCGTCTGCACGGCATGACTGCCCGAGCCGACTTCAAGATGATGATCGGGCGGCGGAATGCCGAGGTCGGCGAAGAAACTGTCGCTCATCGCCGCATCGTAATGCTGGCCGGTGTGCAGCAGTTGCGCGGCGATGCCGGTTTCGGCCAGGGCAGCCATCACCGGGGCAATTTTCATGAAATTCGGACGCGCGCCCGCAATGCATAAAACCTGGGTCATGGCTTAGTGCGTACCGTCGCGGCTGTCCGGCGCAATGTCATCTTCAGCCGCCGCCTGACGTTCGCTCACGGTATAGAGAATCTTGCGCACGATGGGCAGGATGCGGTTGACCGAGCGTTCCATCTGCTCGACCCGCTGGACCAGACGCTGGTGGTCTTCGCTGGGGAACGCGCCATTTGCCGGCGCAGGCGTGTTGACCCCTGTGCTGCCCTGAAAATCCTGGTGCGCCACCTCGTTCTTCAGGTCGGCGATCACCTCGTTGACCTCGGCCTCGCCGAAATGCGTTTTTTCTTCGAGAAATCCGAACAGCAGCAGGCGGTCGCAGGTGGTGTTGAGGCGGCGCGGAATGCCCCCGGTGAAGCGGTGCAGCGCGGCGAAGGCGGCGTCGTCGAAACTCGGCATCCCCTGCCAGCCGACGGTACGCAGACGGTGCTCGATGTAGCCGCGCGTCTCGTCGGCATCGAGCGGTCCCAGGTGATACGAGGCCACCACGCGCTGGCGCAGCTGCTGCATGTCGGGGCTTTGCAGAATGCCGCGAAATTCCGGCTGGCCCAGCAGGAAGGTCTGGATCAGCGAACGCTCGTTGTTCTGATAGTTGGACAGCATGCGCAGTTCCTCGACCGCACGCTGGGTCAGATTCTGCGCTTCGTCGACCACCAGCAGGACGCGCTTGCCCTGACGGGTCGCCGCAATCAGGAACTCTTCCAGGTTCTTCAGCAGTGCCGACTTGGTCAGGCCTTCATGCTCCAGGCCGAACGAGGCGGCCACGCTGCGCAGGGTATCCTCGGCATCGAGCTGGGTCGACACCAACTGCGCGGCAAGCAGGTTGTGTGATTCGAGCTGGCGGAACAGGTTGCGCACCAGCGTGGTCTTGCCAGCGCCCACCTCGCCGGTGATGACGATGAAGCCCTCGCCCAGCGACAGACCGTAGTCCAGATACGCCATCGCCCGCTTGTGGCCCTTGGAGCCAAAGAAGAAACGCGGGTCGGGATTGAGCTGGAAAGGCTTGGCGCTGAAGCGGTAATAATCTTCGTACATGACAATCCGTTATCTCTGTGAGGCACGCCGGTGCGCGCACGGAATGCGAAGCAACCGCTGTGCCATGCCGGAAGACCGGTCAGAATCCCATGCTGACCGAGGCCGTGATGCTGTTCTCGTCGTAGTCGGCATTCGCCGCGTTCGAATCCCGCTGGGTATGGCGGAAAGTCAGCGCACCCCTGAGCTTCTCGGCAAAGCGATGGTTGAGGCCAAGACTGAGCGTGACCAGGTCGTCGTCGCGATCGGTCGTGCCGCCCACCAGCAAGGCATCCGCGCTGGTACGGGTAAACGACAGGGTGCTGCTGGCGGTGGTTTTCGGGGACATCCTGTAGCTGACTGAGCCGGTCACCCCCCGAACATGATCCTCTGCATTGCCAAGCATCTGGTACAACCGTCGCGTATCGCGAGCCGACAGCCCGAAGCCCAGCCGGCCGACGTCCCAGGACACGCCGGTCGTGAAACTCTTGCTGATGAAAATGCCGTTGGCGATGGACGTGGTGATGCCGCCCACTGCCAGCAACTCCTCGGCGGTAACGCCCAGCAAATACAGATCGGTTGCCGTAACGGGGGTAACCGAACATATCCCTGCCGGCGGATCCGGATAGAGCTCCGTATCGTAGGGCTTGAATTTTCCGCCCTCCAGACATGCCCAGTACGTGCGGTCGCTTAAGCCAAAAAGCGTCTGGGAGATGTCGCTGACATCCTCCGAATAACGCATTGACCACCGCGACATGCGGGTGCGGTGGCTGCCGCTAAAACTGAAGGTGCTGCCGAAATAGCGCTCGCCCGCCGAGACCTCGACGCTGGTGCGGCGTGTCGGCGACCAGCCGAAGCCGACACTGTAGGACGAACCGTCGATGCTGACGGCACTGGGGTAATCGTTCCACTCCTCGCCCACCGAACCGAACACCCGGAACTGGCGGGTCAGCATATAACCGGCCGTGGCGCGAGCGCTCTCGAACGTCGTGTCGATATTGCCGGCAGAGGTGGCCGCATCGCGGTTTTGCGATTCGCGGCGGGAGTAATGCAGGCCCCAGCTGAGATCGTTGAACTGGGTGCCGCTGGTCAGGCCGGCAGTAAACGAATTCACGGTGGAATCGGCCGCGACATTATTCTCGAAAATGGCGCCGCCCGTAGTGTAGCGCGCCTGCGCATCGGCGAAGGTGCCGAAACGTTTCCGGATGTAGGGGCTGACCGAATAGGTCCCGACGGTGGCGCGATTGCTGTCGTTGATGTCGGCATCGGCAGGCGAGCCAAACAGCGAGATCAGTTCCTGCGAGATGCGTGCGGAGCCGTCGATGAACAGGAAATCCTCGATCAGTTCCGCGTTGCCGCGAGCGCTCAGGTTGTGGTTGATGTCGGTGCTCTGATCTTCGCCGAAACGTGCCACCCCCCTCAGCCCATACCGGACGGAGGCCTGCACCCGACGCGACCCTTGCGACGTCAGGCTAAAGCCGGGCGTCACGGTCAGGATCAACGCATCCTCGGGATTGTCTTCGCTCTGGTTGGCATTGTCGGTATAGGTGGCCGTCGCGCTGACGCTAGGCTCCAGGCGCCAGTCGACGGCATGCGCAACCGACGCGAATCCCACGACCATGAACAGGATGCCTGCCTGCGCCGCGCGGCCACGCGGGCGGTGTCTATTTTCCGTAACTGCCATAGTAACCATAGTAATAATCTGCACCCGGGGTCGGCGTGGTCTTGTTCAGCAACATGCCCACCACTTCACATGACTGGATGTGGCTCAAGGCTTCGCGCACCGCTTCCTGCGAGGTTTTCTCGGCCTCCACCACCATGACGATCTGGCCCATGTGGGTTGCCAGCACGCTCGATTCGCTGGTCGCCAGCAGGGGCGGGGAATCGAACAGGATGATCCGGTCAGGGTAGCGATTACCGATGTCCTCGACCAGACGGGTCATGGCTGCGCTTGCCAGCAATTCGGTCGCGCGCTTGTAGGTGCGGCCGGCCGGCAGCACCGTCAGCTTGGCGATATCGGTACGGATCAGCACGTCGGACAGCTTCAGGTCCTTGTCCTGCAATACGTCGAGCAGACCCTTGTCGGCATGAATGCCGAGATATTCGGGCACGCGTGGTTTGGCGACGTCGGCGTCGATCAGCAGCACGGTGCGATCCATTTCCATCGCCATCGAAATGGCGAGGTTGATCGCGCAGAAGCTCTTGCCTTCGCCCGGCAAGGAACTGGTGACCATGATGAGGTTGCCGTTCTTGACCCGCGCCGCGCCCTGGCCGAAGGCGTTGGCGATGAGCGGCCGCTTGATGATACGGAACTCCTCGGCAATCTGGCTTTTCTCGGCGTCCGGCGACACTACGCCCATGCGATGCAGGCGCGCCAGGTTGATCGATTGCACCTGGCTTCCGCCTTCCATCGCAATGGTATCCGGCGCATTCTGCATCGGCTCGACCGGGGTAGCGACAAAGGGAGCGGCGTGCTGACCGCGCTGCTTGCTGAGCGCGTTCTCGATCAGGCTGGCATCGTGGCCGGGATTGCCGTCGCTGACCGGAGAACCCGGCTGGGGGGCGCCCGCACCAATCTTGCCGGCTGCTTTTTCAATAATGCTCATGGTTCCTCCTAGCCTGCGCGCGACACGACCATTTGCAGGATCATCACCCCGCCATAGGCGGCAACCAGGCTACCCAAGGCGGCCAGATAGGTCAGCAGTCCCTTGCGCTTGCGGCGGCGAGTTTCATCGGTTTCCACTCGCGATACCGCTCCCAGCAACGGCAGGCCGGTCAATTCACGCAGGACGCGGCGGTCGGTCACGGTGCGGCGCAACTGGCTCAGCAGGAAGGCCACCGCAATGCCCGCAACCAGTCCGCCCACGGTCACCAGCGACAGCAGCAGCGGGCGGTTCGGCCACGCCGGCTGACTCGGCACGAAGGGCGGATCGATCACGCGAAAATCGACGGTATCGGTCTTGCTTTCGACCTCGCCGGACATGGTGACGGATTCGCGGCGTTTCAGCAGGGCATCGTAGTTCTGGCGATAGACGTCATAGTCGCGCATCAGTTGGGTATATTCCTGCTCCACCTGTGGAATCATGTTGGAGGCGTTGCGCAGCTCGCCGTAGCGGCGCTGATATTCGGCCACGCGCGCGCCCAGCGAGGAGACCGTTGCGTCGGCTTCGGCGATGGCAATGGTGAGTTGCTGATAGACCGGGTTCTGGATCCGCGCCCCCGCAGGGTCGGACTTGCGCTCGGCCAGGTCGATTTTCTTCTGCGCTTCCAGTTTCTCGATCAGGCGTTTGGTCGACTGGATGTCGGGATGCAGGTCGGTGTACTGCAGGCGCAGCTGGTCCATCTGTTTTTGCAACGCCTGGATGCGGCCATCGATCTCGCTATGGGTCGACACCGCCGCTGCCGCCGCGGTGAGCTCGGGCTCTTCGTCGGCCAGTTGGCGTTTGAGCTGGTTGCGGCGATTGGTCGCCTCCTGCTGGTCCAGCTGGGCTTGCCGCAACTGGGCACTGACCTCGGCCAGCTTGGCGTAATAATCCCCCCCCTGCCCCGGCATCATGCCGATGTGCTTGCGCTTGAATTCCGTCAGAGCGCTTTCTGCATCGGTGAGTTTCTGCTGATATTGCTGTAGCTGTTCCTCGATGAAGCGCTGAGAACTGGAAATATCCTGGCGGGTCTTGCCGAGGCTGGTCTCGACAAAAATGGTCAGCAGCGACTGCACCACCTTTTTGGCCAGGTCGCCGTTGGCGTCCTGATAACTGATGGTGTACAGGTTTTCACGGCCGGCGTCGGCGATGGAAATCTTGCCGGCCAGCCCGTTCAGCATCGCCTCGGTCTGTTCCGGCGTTTTTGCCTTGACGTCCAGATCGGTCATGCGCGCGACCTTTTCCAGCGTAGGCCGACTGACCAGCTGGCGCGTCATCAGCTTGATCTGCTGCTCGATATTGGGCTCGGCCGCCAGCCCCGACAGCAATGGTTTCAGCAGGGTTTGCGTATCCACATAGACGCGCGCCGACGCCTGATAGCGGTCGGGGATCATCATCACCCAGGTCCAGCCGACGATGCATACCAGCCAGGCCACGACCACCCCCCACCAGCGGCGGTGCCAGGCTGCCTTGGCATACCCCAGAATTTGCTGCAGCACTTGATCCATGCGGACGTTCCATCAAAAAGCGCCGCGTAAAGCGGCGCAGACACAGTTAGAACAGGCTTTCAGGCACCACCAGCACATCGCCCGGGCGCATGTCGACGTTGGCCGTCACGTCGCCGCCTTTCAGCAGGTCGTCCAGACGCACGCCGAGCTGGTGCTGCTTGCCGTCCACCGTGCGTAGGATGTAGGCCTTGTTGCCCGCGGCAAAATCCGTCAGGCCGCCGACCGAGATCATCAGGTCGATCAGGCTCATTTTCTCACGGTAGTTCAAGGCCTGCGGTTTAGCTGCCTCGCCGACGACACGGATCTGCTGGTCGAACGGACCGATGCCGCCGGCGACGATCACGGTGACGATCGGCTCCTGAATATATTTGGATAGCGCCTTTTCGATGTCGCGCGCCAGCTGGGTGGGGGTCTTGCCGGAAGCCTGGAGATCTTCCACGAGGTTCATGGTCATCTTGCCGTCGGGGCGGACCGGGAAGCTGCCGGACACTTCGGGATTGCGCCAGACAAAGACCTGGACCGAATCGCCCGGTCCGACCAGATAGTTCCAGTCATAGTTGCCGGTCTGGGCAGGCGCGGGGGGATACGTCGGCGTGCTGGAACAGCCCGCCATGGCGGCCACGGCCAACACCACGCCTGCGCGCGCGAAATGCTTCTTGATCGTAAACATGTCCACCCTCCCTTATATACAGTTAATCCGCTGGCATTATGCCAGAGCGGATTAAAAAACAACGCTTGCATCCAAACACTGCAAGCAATCTGCAGGCCAGACCCCGGGCACCGCGGCGACCTTGATCGGCAACGGCTTTCCGGCGCCGCTCGCCGCCGCGGCGTTGGCGGCCCGACACCAGTGTCGTAAGCCTGCCGCCTGCCGCGGTATCATGCCGCCCATGAACTCCCATGAAATCGACAGCCTCGATGCCCTGCGCCGGCATATCCGGGAATTCGCCGAAGCCCGCGCCTGGGAACGCTACCACACGCCGAAGAACCTCGTAATGGCGCTCTCCGTGGAAACGGCCGAACTGCTGGAACCCTTCCAGTGGTTGACCCCGGAGCAAAGCCAGGACCTGAGCGCCGAACAGCACGAAGCGGTGCGCCAGGAAATCGCCGACGTGCTGATCTACCTGACCCGGCTGGCCGACCTGCTGGACATCGACCTGCTCGACGCCGCGGCCGACAAACTTGCGCTCAATGCACGCAAGTACCCTGTCGAAAAAGCGCGCGGCAATGCCCTTAAATATTCGGACTTTCAGAATGACTGACCTCTATTTCAAGCACCATGTGTTTTTCTGCACCAATCAGCGCGAGGATGGTGCCAAATGCTGCGGCGCATCCGGCGGCCAGCACATGCGCGACTACCTGAAGAAGAAGGTCAAGCACGCCCACCTCAACGGCGAGGGCAAATGCCGCATCAACAGCGCCGGCTGCCTCGACCGCTGCGATGAAGGCCCGCTGCTGGTCGTGTATCCGGAAGGTGTCTGGTACACCTACGTGGACGAATCCGACATCGATGAAATCTTCGAGGTCCACCTCAAGAAGGGGCAGATCGTCGAACGCCTGCAGCTGAAGTGACGCGGCGCCGATGAAACGTTTCAAGCTGCGCATTCCGGTGCCGGCCGGCAAGCTGGAGACCGTGATCGACGATCCCGAGATCGATCGCCGCGGCCTGCTGCTGGTAGCGCATCCGCATCCGCTGCACGGCGGCAGCCTCGACAACAAGGTGGTGACGACGCTCGCCAAGGCCGCCAACGAGGCCGGCTGGGTCAGCGTGCGGCCGAATTTTCGCGGCGTCGNNGCGCTGGCCGGCTTCTCCTTCGGCGCCTTCGTGCAGCACCGCCTGCGCCAGGAACTGCATGCCACGCGCCTGATCCTGGTCGCCCCCGCGGTCACCATGTACGAGTTCGACCCGGTGCCGCCCGACACCGTGGTGATCTATGGTGACGCCGACGAACTCATCCCGCCCGCCGCGATCCGGTTGTGGGCCGAGCAGCAGCAGCTTACGGTGAAAACCATCCCCGAGGCCGGGCACTTTTTCCACGGCAAGCTGAAGGAGCTGAAGCAGGCGTTCCTGGAGGNNTCCTGGGTCCCAACGGCGCCGGCAAGACCACCACGCTGCGATTGCTGCTGGGCCTGATCGAACCCGACGCCGGCAGCATCGAACTGGCCGGCATCGCGGTGCCACAGCATGCGCGCGAAGCGCGCATGAAGGTCGGCGTGGTGCCGCAGATGGACAACCTCGACCCGGATTTCTCAGTGCGCGAAAACCTGCTCGCCTACGGCCGTTATTTCGGCATGAGCAAAGCCGCCGTCGCTGCGCGCGTGCCGGAACTGCTGGAGTTCGCCGGCCTCGCCAGCAAGGCCGACGCGCAGATCGCGCAGCTGTCGGGCGGCATGAAGCGGCGGCTGACGCTGGCGCGTGCGCTGGTGCACGACCCCGACCTCCTGTTTCTCGACGAACCCACCACCGGGCTCGACCCGCAGGCGCGCCACCTGATTTGGCAGGGCTTGCGACGGCTGATCGGCGCCGGCAAGACCATCGTGCTGACCACGCATTTCATGGAGGAAGCCGAGCGCCTCACCGACCGGCTGGCCATCCTCGACCATGGCCGTCTCGTCACCGAAGGCGCGCCGCGCGCGCTGATCGAATCGCACATCGAGCCCGCAGTGGTCGAAGTCTACGGCGAGGGTCTGGAAGACTGGATGCGCGATCGCGCCAGCGGAGTCTGCCAGCGCTTCGAGAGCGTCGGCGAAACCCTGTTCTGCTACACCGGCAATGCCGAGCGCGTGATCGACGCGCTGAAGCAGGCGCCGGCGCAGCGCTATCTGCACCGGCCGTCGAATCTGGAAGACGTGTTCCTCAAGCTGACAGGGAGGGACCTGCGTGACTAGGCACCTCCGATTCCCCCGCCTGTCCTGGCGCTTCATCCCGGTGTGGCAGCGCAACTATCTGGTGTGGAAAAAGCTCGCCATCCCGTCCATCCTCGGCAACCTGGCCGACCCGATGCTGTACATGCTGGGGCTGGGCTACGGTCTCGGCAGCCTGCTGCCCGACGTCGCGGGCATGCCCTACCTGACCTTCCTCGCCGCCGGCACCGTGGCCTACAGCACGATGAACGCCGCCACCTTCGAGGTGCTGTATTCGAGCTTCTCGCGCATGCACGTGCAGCGCACCTGGGACGCCATCATGAATGCGCCGCTCACCCTCGACGACGTCATGCTGGGGGAACTGACCTGGGCGGTATCGAAAAGCCTGCTGTCCGGACTGGCGATCCTCGCAGTGATCTGGGGGCTGGGCCTGTATGGCAGTTTCTGGATGACGCTGTGGATCATCCCGGTGGTGGCGCTGGTCGGCTTCTGCTTCGGCGGCATGGGCCTGGTGATGAACGCGGTGTCGCCGAGTTACGATTTCTTCCTGTACTACTTCACGCTAGTCATCACGCCGATGGTACTGCTGTGCGGCGTGTTCTTCCCGGTGTCGCAGCTGCCGCCGCTACTGCAAAGCGTGTCGGTCTGGCTGCCGCTCACGCACGCGATCGATCTGGCGCGCCCGCTGGTACTGGGAAAAACGCCCGACGATATCGTCCAGCATGGGACTGCGCTGTGCGCGTATGGCTTCGCCGGCTATGTCATCGCGCTCGCCCTGACGCGCAGGCGGCTCCTGAAATAAACGGGCGTTGAAGCGTCGACGAAGGCGTCGGCCGCTGGACGCACCAGGCACGGCGAAATCGACGCCATGCACGGCAGGTTGCGGATTGAGCCCGTGCAGACGGCTGGAACGGGAATTGCGGCATCGTCCGCATCCTCCGCTCCCGTGCCGCCGTTATGCCCCGAAAGTCCCCCGCCTCACGCTCACGAGCCCGTCGCATCGGCCTGCTCGGTCTGCTGCTTACCACGCTGCTCACCCCAGCCGGGATCATCGTGGGCACAGTCACCGCTGCCGCCCTGATCGGCGGGGTGTTCCATCTGAATCACGCCGTGCCCGAAGCCGCCGCCACCCCCCCGCGTCCCCTTTCCGGGAAGGCCGGCAGCCTGCAGCACCTCAGCATCGAGCGCGACGGAAAACCCGTGACTCTTGTCATGTCTGAAGATGAAATCGGGGCTGGCGACGGCGTGGGCAGCTTCGATCCGGCCAGCCCGCTGTTCGCCGGACTGGGCGGCGACAGTCCGGCCCGGCCCGGCGTAGCGCGAGAAGGCATACCGGGCGGAGGCTTCGTCCCCGGTGGAGGCAGCATTCCCGGCGGCACTGCACCGAATCCATCTTCCCTGGGCAGCCCCCCTGGCCGCGGCCAGCCCCCCGGCGGCGACTCGTCGCCGAACGGCTTTCCGACCGGCGGCACACCGTCCAGCGGTCCGTCCACGTCCCCTGTCGCCGGAGGCCCTCACACACCCATAGGCAACGGCAACGCCGGCGAACCGCCCGACGAGGCAGGAGCCCCGACGAAACCTGACGAAGATACACCGGCCGTGACGCGTGATGTTCCACCCCCGGCAACCCAGCCGACGAACGGCCTGCCAGAAGAGACCCTACCCGGCCTCGAAATGCTTCCTGGCATACCGATCGCGCCACTGGCCGGCAATCCGCTTGATACGCAAACACCGCCACAGGGCACGCAGCGGGGAACACAGCCGAACGCCGTGCCGGAACCGTCGATGCTGGGGTTGATGCTGCTGGGCGGGGTCGGCATGGCCTGGGCGGGACGCCGTCGGTCGGGTCCGCTCCGGCCAGCCTAGCGCCTCCTAGCCTTCGACGCCCGCCGCCTGCTGGTCGGCGTGGTAGCTGGAACGCACCATGGGACCGCAGGCCGCATGCCTGAATCCCATCGCCAGCGCTTCCTGCTCGAACTGGGCGAAGCGTTCGGGGGTGACGAAGCGCAGCACCGGCAGATGGTGCTGCGAGGGCTGCAGGTACTGGCCGAGCGTCAGCATGTCGACGTCGTGCGCGCGCAGATCGCGCATCACCTGCAGGATTTCTTCGTCCTCTTCGCCCAGGCCCAGCATCAGGCCGGACTTGGTCGGGATAGCTGGATGGCGTGCCTTGAAGTCTTTCAACAGTTTCAGTGAATGCGCGTAATCGGCACCGGGACGCGCCGCCTTGTAAAGGCGCGGCACGGTTTCCAGATTGTGGTTCATCACGTCGGGCAGCGCGGTGTCGAGCATGTCGAGCGCCTTGTCGAGGCGGCCGCGGAAATCCGGAGTGAGGATTTCGATCCGGGTGGCCGGCGAGGCTTCGCGCACCGCCGCGATGCACTGCGCGAAATGCCCGGCGCCGCCGTCGCGCAGGTCGTCGCGGTCCACGCTGGTGATCACCACGTACTT
>DONB01000097.1 GCA_003510325.1 Thiobacillus sp.
AGGCCGGCGCCCAGCCAGGCGGCCAATCCGGCCGCGGCGGCAGCCACGCCATACACCAGCAGATAGAAAGTGCCGCTGGTGAGCTCCACCCCGACCAGCACCGCCGCAAGAATCCACCACCCCAGATAGGCCTGCATCGCGTCTCCTCTTTTATTGATATCCAGCCGGCACTAACGCCTTCTCGTCACGATTACCGGCCGATTCGCCAGTTCGTCCGGATTATGCCCCGAGGGCGGAAAATGTTCCGCCAGCAAATCGCTGATCCGGGCGATTCCCGCAAGCGCACCCTGCTCGAAGCGGCCGTTGCGGAACGCGGCTTCCATCGCCTGCGCCACCTGTTCCCATTCAGCCGGATCGACGCGCGCGGCGNNATCAGCACGCCGCTGTTGTGCTCGGTATCCCACACACGCAGGTTGGAGAACATCTCGACCGCGCGTTCGCGTCCGCCCATGCCGCGCCACACCAGGACGGGAGCGAGACTGTTCTCGATGGCGAAGCGGATTTCACCGCCGTGGCGCATTTCTGAATCGCGCACCGCCCTCTCGATCGCATCGAGCGCGGCCTGCGGAAACGCGCGCCGCCATGCCCACGGCGGCATGAAGAGGTGCTTCACCCAACGTTTGACATTCACCATGAGCCCGATGCGCCTCCGCCGCCGAATCCACCGCCACCGCCGCCCCACGAGCCGCCGCCCCCACCGAATCCGCCGCCTCCACCGCTGGACCAGCCGCCGCCGCGGCGGAATCCCGTGGCCACGCCGGCGAACACGAACACGGCAATGAACAGCAACACCGGGGTAAATCCCAGCAGCAACGCGCCCACCGCCCCGCTGCCGAGCGCAGCGACCCCGCCTGCGGCCGGTCGGCTCATCAGCATGGAGAGCAGCCAGCCCGCGACGATGCCGCCGACAATAAGCATGACGAAAGAGCTGTCGTCTCCGTTTTTCTCCAGCGCACTGGGCGGGGGCAACGGTTCGCCCTCGATCAGCCGCATCAGCTGCTGCACGCCCGCGTCGATGCCGCCATAGAAATCGCCCGCCTTGAAATACGGCGTGATGGTCTCGGCGATCACCCGCTTGGCGATGGCATCGGGGATCGCGCCTTCCAGCCCGTAGCCGACTTCCAGCCGTAGGGCGCGGTCGTCCTTGGCCACGATCAGGATCACGCCGTCATCGACTTTGGCACGGCCGATTTTCCACCGCTCGGCGACACGGATGCCGAATTGCGCAATGTCTTCCGGCTGGGTGGTGGGGAGAATGAGGACCGCGATCTGGCTGCCCTTCTGCGCTTCGAATGCAGCCAGTTTGCCATCCAGCGCGGCGACCTGATCGGCGCTCAGCGTGGCGGTCAGGTCGGTGACGCGGCGCGACAGTTCGGGCACCGCCACCTGGGCCCAGGCGGCCCACGCACACAGCAGCAGAAGAAACCCGAAGGCAGCGCGCCCCCGGCAGGTCAGGATGGACAAGCCGGATCAGTAGCCGTGCGACAGGCTGCCGGATGCGTCGTTGCCGTTTGCCGGGGCAGCCNNGCAGGCGCGGGAACTGGCGACGGCGCCGGTGCGGACGTGCCGAAATCGACCTTGGGCGGTACGGCGATCGCCGCCTCGTTTTCCACCGTGAAGCTCGGCTTGGTCTCGTAGCCGAACAGCATCGCAGTGAGGTTGGACGGGAAGGAGCGCACCGTGACGTTGTAGGTCTTCACTGCGTCGATGTAGCGATTGCGCGCGACGGTGATGCGATTCTCGGTACCTTCGAGCTGTGCCTGCAGGTCGCGGAACAGACCGTCGGCCTTCAGTTGCGGGTAGTTTTCCGCGACCAGCAGCAGGCGCGAAATGGCGCCGGTGAGCTCGCCCTGCGCGGCGATGAATTTCTGGAACGCCGCCTCGTCGTTGATGAGTTCCGGCGTCGCCTGGATCGCCCCGACGCGGGCGCGCGCCTCGGTCACCGAAATGAACACTTCTTGCTCATGTGCGGCGTAGCCCTTCACCACGTTGACCAGGTTCGGCACCAGGTCGGCGCGACGCTGGTACTGGTTCAGCACTTCGGCCCACGAAGCCTTGATGTTCTCGTCGGTCGATTGCAGGGTGTTGTAGCCGCAGCCGGACAGCGCCAGCGCCATGAACGTCACCATCAGCCATTTCAACATGTCGCGCTCCTCGTTCAAGTGATTCGCCTGGCCCCGGAAGGTCGGCACCCGGTCGACTCGAAGACAACCTTACCCCGAAAGTGTAACCAACTCCGCCTCGGCACGGCCATCTTCCACCCACAGCCGGGCCACGCTGACCGGCAGCCTGAACCGGCGCGGTCCCGCGCTGCCCGGGTTGACGAACAGCACGCCGGCCCGTCTCTCCACGCGCGGCAGGTGCGAATGCCCCGACACGACGACGCTCACCCCTGCCGCGGCGGGATCGATGGCAAGCTCGCCGAGGATGTGCAGCACATGGATGCGCACACCGTCGAATTCAATATCCGCCGTGCAGGGAATCGATGCCGCCCAAGCAGTACGGTCGTTGTTGCCGCGCACCACCGTCAGCGGCGCGATGCGCGCCAGCGCATCGAGCACGCCACGGGGTTCTCCGGTGCGCGAGCCGATGTCGCCGGCATGGACGATATGCGCGCAGCCTTCGAGCGCCGCGACGGCTTCGGGACGCAGCAGGCCGTGGGTGTCGGCGATCAGCCCGACCAGCGTGCGCGGCATGGCGGCTGGCCGATCCCGCCGGTCAGGGCGCTACGCCCCAGGTGGCAAACAGCGGATCGGATTCGGTAAGCGTGTCGGCGTAGCGGTCGTCCTTCGGGCGCTTGAGGCCGCGCTCGACATAGGTTTCCACCTTCTTGAAGCCGGCCTGCTTGATCAGCATGCCGACCCAGGCCATGCGCTCCATCGGGTGCAGTTCGGTCCACAGCTTGATCACCTTGGGCGGGAAGTAGCGGTGCGACAGCGTCACCACGAACATGCCGCCCGGCTTCAGCACTCGCCTCGCCTCGGCGACGATCTTGTGCGGCTGGGTCAGGTATTCGAACGACACCGTGCACACCACCGCGTCGAAACTGGCATCGGCAAACGGCAGCGTCGGGTCGGCGTTGATGTCCTTCACGATGCGCTCGGCGAGTTGCGGGTTGTCGGCGAGTTCCTCGGCGTTGAGTCCGAGGCCCACCGCGGACTGCACCGTGTCCGGCAGGCNNACGGCAGCACGGTGCGGTACAGCGCCTGGATTCGGCGCGCACACACGGCATCGACGTGGGTGACCTTGCGGGCGAGCGCGTAGAACTCGGTATCGGGGAATTCGTCCTCGCGGCGAAACGCATCCGGCCCCTCGAAATCGGTCGGCGTCTGCATCTGCGTGTCCATGCCGCTCCATTCGAGCAACTGCTCCACCTTGCCGATGGGCTCGGTCGAGATGTCGCTCTTACCGCTGTCGATGCTGAAGATGCGGCCCTGCAGCGGATGGCTGAAATTGGCGACGAAGCTTTCGCCGTTGAGCTTCGTCGCGCGGAACATCGGTCCGGGAGCGTCATCGGCGTGCAGCAGCTGCGAGGGGTAGAAGCGCCCGAATTTCAGCGGCGCGATGTCGCTGCGGAACACCTCGTTCGGCACCTCGTGCTCGATCTTGGGGCCGACGTCGACCTGGGCGANNGGTGGCGGCCGAGGTCGGAAAAATAATTGACGCGAAAACGCAGCGCGGAGTGCAGGAGTTTCATAAATCGAATGTTCCGATAACCAAATACGTTCCACGAAGGCCGCGAAGGGGTGCGAAGAAAAACACTTCAGTGTTGTTTTGACTTTCTTCGCGTTTCTTCGCGTCCTTCGTGGATAGAAAAAGCATTTACAGAGACTGCATCGTACGCCGCGCGAGACACAGGTCCTCCCACGCACGCGCCTTGTCGGGCAGATTGCGCAGCAGATAGGCCGGATGATAGGTCACCACCAGCGGCACGCCCTGGAACCGGTGCACCCGCCCGCGCAGCCGGGCGATCGCTTCGTCGGTGTCGAGCAGACTCTGCGCGGCAAAGCGTCCCAGCGCGAGGATGAGTTTCGGCTGGATGAGTTCGATCTGCGCCAGCAGATAGGGCCGGCACGCGGCCACTTCATCCGGTTCGGGGTTGCGATTGCCGGGCGGGCGCGATTTCAGCACGTTGGTGATGTAGACCTTGTTGCCGCGCCTGAGGCCAATCGAGGCCAGCATGGCATCGAGCAGCTTGCCCGCCTGTCCGACGAAGGGCTCGCCCTGGGCATCCTCGTCCGCACCCGGCGCTTCGCCGATGATCAGCCAATCCGCGTTGCGGTCGCCGACGCCGAGCACGCCCTGGGTACGGGTGGCGGAAAGCTTGCAGGCGGTGCAGCGGGCAACGGCATCGCCCAGCCGCTCCCAGGTCCAGTCAACCGGGAGATGAGGCGCAGGGTGCGAGTCGCCGGACGGCTCGGGCGCCTCGCGCAGACGCCATGCCGGGCCGATGCCCAGTTCGCTTAAGACATCGTCGCGGCTCAGCACGCCAGTTCCTTTTTCATGATGAGCGCATCCTCGCGCCCTTCGTGCGCCGGGTAATAGCCGCGACGCACCGCCAGATCGACGAAGCCACTGCTGCGATACAGCGCAATGGCCGCAGTGTTGGAGGTGCGCACTTCGAGAAACAGGCTTGCAGCCCGATGGTCGCAGGCCCGCGCCAGACAGTGCTCGAGCAGGTCGCGGCCGAGTCCATGGCGCCGCCATTCGGGGGCGATGGTGAGGTTGAGCAGGTGGGCCTCCCCCGCCGCCGCCATCATCGCGTAATAGCCGATGATGATGCCGTCGGCCTCGTGCACCCACATGCTGTAGCCGGCGGAAAGCGAATCGGCAAAATTGCCCAGACTCCATGGGTAGGCGTAGCTCGCCAGTTCGATCCGGTGAATGCGGGGAAGATCGGCTTCGGCCATCGGCCGCAATCCATGATTCACCTGAAGCACCGCACTCATGCCGTTTTCCTTGCGCGGCGCTCGTCGATCGTCAGGGCCACCTTGTCGCGCAGGTAGATCGGCGCAGCAAGTGCAGCGTCCACGCCCTCGCCGCGCGCAAAGGCAGCAGCGGCAAGCGGCGCCATCGCTGCGGCGTCGGGCATGAGCGTGTCGTCGATCTGCACAAGCTGCTTCGCCAAGCGCGGACGCAACGCCTCGCCCCGTACGGCGAAGCCGTTGCCGGCACCGACCCAGCCGTCGCCGCCCGGCACGCTGACCGACTCGGGCAGCGCCAGCTGGGGTTCACTCACAGTGTGCCAGCCTTCGCCGGCTTGCTCATACGCCGCCCAGTACACTTCAGCCATGCGCGCGTCGAGCACGGTCAGCACCCGCAAGGGGTACGCCGCCAGACACGCGCCCTCCGGGAGGTCTGGGCGCACCACTCGCCCGGTACCCGCCTGTTCGGCGATGGATTCCAGCGTGGACACGCCGACCACCGGCAGGTCGGCGCCGAACGCCAGTCCCTGCGTCACCGCACAGGCGATCCTGAGGCCGGTGAACGAGCCGGGGCCGGCGCCGTAGCCGATGCCGTCGAGCTGGCGCAGCGTGAGGCCGGCTTCGCGCAGCAGTTCGTCCACCATCGGCAGCAACAGCGAACTGTGGCGCTGCCCGGCCAGCACGCGGAACGCCTGGACGCGGCCGTCCAGCCACAGCGCGGCCGAGCAGTATTCGGTCGAAGTATCGATAACGAGCACATTCATCAGCGCGATTTTACCGGTTGCCGCGATAGAACACGCGGTATATCGCACCGGCATGGTCGTCCGACACCAGGAGGCTGCCGTCGAGCATCACCAGCACGTCGGCCGGACGCCCCCAGACAGACTCATTCTGCAGCCAGCCCGTGACGAAGGGCTCGTAGCTCACTGCGCGCCCGCCCTGCAGGCGCACCACGCTGACGCGATAGCCGGCTTTGCTGCTGCGGTTCCACGAACCATGCTCGGCGATGAAGACGGCATTACGGTAGCGCCCGGGAAATTGCGTACCGGTATAGAAGCGCATGCCCAGGCCGGCCACATGCGCGCCGAGATTCTGCACCGGCGGCACGAACTCGGCACAGCGCCGGCCCTGGCCGAACTCGGGATCGGCGATCGCGCCGCCGTGGCAATGCGGGTAGCCGAAATGCTGGTCCGGGCGGCTCGCGCGATTCAGCTCGTCCGGCGGCGCATCGTCGCCCAGCCAGTCGCGCCCATTGTCGGTGAACCACAATTCGCCGCTCTGCGGATGCCAGTCGAAGCCCACGCTGTTGCGCACCCCGCGCGCGACCACCTCGATCGTGCCGCGCTTCACGTCGAGCGCGGTGATCGTCGCGTAACGGTCCGGGTCGGGCGCGCAGATGTTGCACGGCGCGCCCACCGGCACATGGAGCCTGCCGTCGGGACCGAAGGCGATGAATTTCCAGCCGTGATGGGTGTCGCCCGGATAGCCGCTGCTGACGGTTTCGGGGCGCGGCGGCCTGTTCAGGCGCACCTCGATGTCGCGCAGCCGCAGGATGCGACTGACCGCCGACACGTACAGGTCGCCATCGCGAAACGCCACCCCTACCGGCATATTCAGGCCGTCTGCAATGATCAGCGGCTTGCGTTCGCCCTTGAGCGGAATCGCATAGACCTTGCCGGCGCGCATGCTGCCGACGAACAGGGTCTGCTTGCCGAGCGCCATCTGTCTCGCATTGGGCACGCGGGCAAACAGTTCGATCGCGAATCCGGGCGGCAGGGTGAGGCCGGCGAGCGGCAGGGAATCCGCGGCGGCCTGCGTCAGCCAGCCGAACGTCATCAAGGTGAACACGATCAGTCGCTTCATGATTTCCTCCTTCAGGGCTGCAGGGGAACCAGGATCTCGAAGCGCACCCGCGACCACGGATCGCGCACCTCGGCCAGCCGCACGATGCGTGCTGTCAAAATTTGCCCCCGATCGAGCAGGCGCGCCACGTCGTCGTTCTCCCGGCGCGGCACATAGCCGATCTTGTGCCCCCGCCATTCAACCCGCACCGCTTTCGCGTCGTGCGGGTTGTCCGGCTCGCGCACCAGGGAGAGCGCATCGCCCACCCGCATCTGCGGCCACAGCGTTTTGCCGGCGTGGTACTGGAACCCGGCCAGCGGCGAGTCCTGCAGCAGGATGTGCGCGGCGACCTGGGCATGAAGCGGTTGTACCCACAGCCAGACCAGACATAGCAACGCCAGCCGACGACGCATGGGGAGTCCGAATCTCAGGTTCAGAATCAGGCATTCTAGTGGGAAATTCGCCACCCGATCCGCGCCGGCCCGACGGATTCAGGTTTACTTTTTTCACTGGACAAGTCGCCATCCGCTTGAGGTAGGATGAACGCATTCTCATCCCATCGACACCGATATCCCATGCCGAGAAAAGCTGCTGCCCAGACCAAGCTGTTCGTTTTGGATACCAACGTGCTGATGCACGACCCCACCAGCTTGTACCGCTTCGAGGAGCACGATATCTACGTGCCGATCGCCACGCTGGAAGAACTCGACCTGCACAAGAAAGGCATGACCGAAGTGTCGCGCAACGCCCGCCAGGCCAGCCGCTTCATCGACGAAATCGTCAGCAAGCTCGACACCATCGAGGATGGCGTGCCGCTCGCGCCGCACAGCCACAACGCCGCCACCGGCAGACTGTTCCTGCAGACCCAGGCCATCAGCGGCGACATCCCGATGAGCCTGCCGACCAGCAAGGTCGACAACCAGATCCTCGGCGTGGTGCTGTTTCTCTCGCGCCACCACCCCAAGCGTCAGGTCATCCTGGTGTCGAAAGACATCAACATGCGCATCAAGGCGCGTGCGCTGGGATTGCCGGCCGAGGACTATTTCAACGACAAGGTGCTGGAAGACACCGACCTCCTGTACGCCGGGCTGCGCGAACTGCCTGCCGACTTCTGGGACACCCACGGCAAGGGCATGGAATCCTGGCAAGCCAATGGCCACACCTATTACCGCGTCAAGGGGCCGCTGGTGGCGAGCCTGCTGCCCAACGAATTCGTCTACCAGGAAGGGCCCAACCCGCTTTACGCCAAGGTGCTGAAGGTCGAGGGCAAGCAGGCGGAAATGGTCACGGTACGCGACTTCAGCCATGCCAAGAACAACGTCTGGGGCATCACCGCACGCAACCGCGAGCAGAATTTCGCGCTCAACGTGCTGATGGATCCCGAGATCGACTTCGTCACCCTGCTCGGCCAGGCCGGCACCGGCAAGACCCTGCTGACGCTGGCCGCCGCGCTGGCCCAGGTTCTCGACAAGAAGCTCTACAGCGAGATCATCATGACCCGCGTCACCGTGCCGGTCGGCGAGGACATCGGCTTCCTGCCCGGCACCGAGGAGGAGAAGATGACGCCGTGGATGGGCGCGCTGGAGGACAACCTCGACGTGCTGAACAAGACCGACGACGACGCCGGCGACTGGGGGCGCGCGGCGACGCAGGACCTGGTCCGCAGCCGGATCAAGGTCAAATCGCTGAATTTCATGCGCGGCCGCACCTTCCTCAACAAGTTCCTCATCATCGACGAAGCGCAGAACCTGACGCCGAAGCAGATGAAGACGCTGATCACACGCGCCGGCCCCGGCACCAAGGTGGTCTGTCTCGGAAACATCTCGCAGATCGACACGCCCTACCTCACCGANNTTCACCTACGTGGTCGACCACTTCAAGGGCTGGCCGCACAACGGCCATGTCACCCTGCAGCGGGGTGAACGTTCGCGTCTGGCAGACTATGCTGCAGAAGTGCTGTAGTCCAACCCTTCACGGAGATACACGATGGCCGCCTTCTTTTCACAGCGCGGGATGATCCTGGCTGCCGGCCTCGCCCTGGCCCTGCCGGCGCACGCGATCGACTGGGGCGAGATGCTGAAAGGCGTGATCGGCAAGCCTGCCGGCGAAACTTCCACGACCCGCGGCGTCGATGCGCTCTCCACGGCCGAGATCAATTCCGGACTGAAGGAAGCCCTGACCCGCGGCACGGAAACCGCCGTCGCCCAGCTCGGGCAGAAGGACGGCTTCTTCGGCAATGCCGCGCTGAAGATCCCGCTGCCACCCAGCCTGCAGAAAGCCGAGAAGGCCATGCGCATGCTCGGCATGGGCAAGCAGGCCGACGAACTGGTGCTGTCGATGAACCGCGCTGCCGAAGCCGCGGTGCCGGAGGCGAAAACCCTGCTGGTCGATGCGGTGAAGGCCATGACGCTGGAAGACGCCAAGGGCATCCTGACCGGCGGCACGACCTCGGCCACCGATTTCTTCCGCAGGAAAACCGAAGCCCAACTCACCGAACGATTCGCTCCCATCGTCAAGGCAACCACAGACAAGGTGGGCCTGGCGCAACAGTACAACCAGTACGCCGGTGCGGCCGCACAGTTCAACCTGATCGACAAGGAGCAGGCCAGCGTCGAGCAATACGTCACCCGGCAAGCACTCGACCGGCTCTACACCGTGATCGGCGAAAAGGAAGCCTCGATCCGTGCCAATCCCATGCAGGCCGGCAGCGACCTGCTGAAGAAGGTCTTCGGTGCCGTCAGCGGAAAATAATCATCACACCCTGTCCGCCGATCGCGCTTGTCCGTGTTGGCATGACGCTTTTTTGGTCGCACGCAGATGAAAACGAAAATCCTTGGCCTGCTGGCCGGACTGCTGCTCACCCTGCCCGCCCAGGCCTGGGAAGTGGGCGAATTCAGGAACGGCATGAGCCGCAGCGAGGTCGAGCACGCGCTCAGGACCTGGAATTTCGGCAAGACCCTGGCGGTCGGCAACGACGGCTTGTTTGCCTATGATTTACCGAACAGCCCGGCCGGCCGCCGCTTTCTGTTCACGTTCTGCAATGACAAGCTGGTGGCATTCGAGCAAGAAGTCGAACCGGCTTTCCGCCACTTTGTCGTCATCGCGTCCAACTACGCCAACCTGTACGGCAACCCGCTCAAGGTCATCCCCTATTCCAGCATCATCGCCAGCGGCGAGAAGAATCTGCTGGCGATGTTCTGGCGCAAGGGTTCGGACTACATGGGGGTCAAGTACGTGTTGTACCCCAGCAGCGAGCAGCTCTCGATGAGCTGGCAGATCAACAACAACTGCTGGCAGGCGCCACGCTAGGCGAGCCGGACCCGCCCCTCGCGGAGCCGACCTTCATGTCCGTCACGTCAGCGGCTTGCGCAGCCGTTGCGGCGCCGCATCGGCGCACTGCCCCAACGCAATCACCAGCGCGGGCGTTTCCCCCGCAGGAAGCCTGAGCGCGGCCGCCAGCGCCGCCGCGTCGAATCCGCCGACCGGACAGCTGCCCAGTCCCAGATGCGCCGCCTGCAGCAGCATGTGCGCAGCGGCGAAATTGCACTGGCCGCACGCCCATTCCGCCACCGACCCTGTCTGGTAGAGCGCACGATAGGCTTCGTAGATCGGGGCCGGATCCGCGCCGCGGGCTTCCGCCTCGAATTGCGTCCGTACATAGTCCGAATCCGGATCGAGCGCTGACACCAGCGCCACGATCGCAATGAACGCAGCAGCCGTCGATGCAGCGGGCTGGTCGTAGCAGGCATGGGCGATGGCGGTTCGTTCCGCAGCGTCCGTGACGGCGATGAAGCGCCAGGGTTCCAGGCCAAAGGCGGAAGGTGCCAGCCGGCCCGCTTCCAGCAGCGCGGACAGTTCGCCGGCTGACAGCGGCCGATCCGCGGCAAACCGGCGGCAGGCATAGCGGTGTTNNACCATAGCGCATCGTGCGGATTGCCACGACGCGCCAGCCGGAAGCCGTCCGGCCGGGAACCGCTTACACCAGCAGGCCCTGGCGTGCGAACAGCCACAGCTGATGCCACGTCAGTTCCGTCACCCGATCCAGCGGCAGTTCCTGGCCTGCTAGTGCCAGCGTGGCCTGCATGTGCGCCGCCAGGCCATCGACGCTGCGGCTGCCATCCAGCGCAGCCAGCAACGTCCTTCCGGCCGGGTCCAGGTCGATGGCCACATGTCGCGCTCCGCTCGCCACCCAGCCGGGTGAGTCCGCCTGCAACCNNCACGCCCTGGCTCGTCACCAGCTGAAACAGCGCCTCGCGGAACACGGCTTCGTCCATCGGCGCACGGACCCCGTGCTCGGCAAGCACCGCGCGAGCGGCATCCAGAAGCGCTGTGTAAGCGATCGCAGCAGGATAGGCCGACGACAGGACCATGGCGGCCGCCTTCATGACGGGCTGCGCAATCCGGAAGGTGTTCCCCGCGGGGTTGAAGAAAGCCTGTTCGCCGGCGGTCTCCAGATCGATTTCCTCGTCGCTGCGCAAGTCGGCATGGAAGGCCAGTCCGCCCAAGGCAGCAGCCTGCGGCGGCTGGGCGCAGGGGGCGTCGTCGCGCGCAATCAACGCACGTCGAAAGCGGATGGCGAGTGCGTCGTCGAGCGCGGCCTCGGCATCCAGCCAGCGCCCGGCCATGCCTTCCGGAACCAGACCCCAGGCGTCCTCGAGTTCGACCACGGCGCGACGCGGC
The DNA here is from genome assembly GCA_003510325.1 of Thiobacillus sp. GTDB lineage: Bacteria > Pseudomonadota > Gammaproteobacteria > Burkholderiales > Thiobacillaceae > Thiobacillus. Next base: position 11,448 of record DONB01000097.1, read on the forward strand.
CCCGCTTCGCCGACATAGCGCAGGCCGTGTGCACCGAGCTGCGCAGAAAATTCCGCAAACGGCATCGGCGCGTTGAACTCGGCCAGGTATTCATGGAACAGATAGGATGGTGCAGCCGTTTTCAGATAGGCGACTTCTTTCAGCAAAAACGGATCGCACCATTCGGCTTCCAGCGCGCCCAGCACGTGCAGCGCCTGCTGGAAACGTGCGGGCGCCGGCAGATCGGCCGAGGTGCGCTCGATCAGCGCGGCGCGCAGCGGCTGCAGGGCCTGCCAGCCGGTGGCGACGTTGAAGCTCACGTAGGCGATGCCGTGCGGGGACAGATGACGCCGGCACGCCGCGAGCAGGGCCTGCTGTACCGACGGCGGCACCCAGGAGAACACGCCGTGGGCGATGATGTAGTCGAACTCGCCCAGACCGTCCGGCAACGCGGCGAGGTCGCCGTGCAGAATGCGGGCATTGGGCAGG
>DONB01000082.1:0-13625 GCA_003510325.1 Thiobacillus sp.
TACGGCGAGTCGGTGGTGATGCGGCTGCTGAGCCAGGGCGACAATCTCATTACCCTCGACAATCTGGGGATGCCGCCGGACATGCTCGAGCGCTTTCGTGCCATCCTGCATCGTCCCAATGGTCTCGTGCTGGTGACCGGTCCCACCGGAAGCGGCAAGACCACCACCCTCTATGCCGCGCTCGGCGAACTCAACGACCCGGGCACCAAGATCATCACGGTCGAAGATCCGGTCGAATACCGGCTGCCCGGCGTCAATCAGGTGCAGGCCAACGACAAGATCGACCTCAGCTTTGCCCGCGTGCTGCGCGCCATCCTGCGCCAGGANNCACCTGGTGCTGTCCACCCTGCATACCAACGACGCGGCTTCCACCCCGGTGCGCCTGCTCGACATGGGCGTTCCCGCGTTCATGGTGGCAACCTCGGTGCACGGCGTGCTGGCGCAGCGGCTGCTGCGCAAGGTGTGCGGTCATTGCAAGGCGTCGCATGCCCTGACCCCGCAGGAACGGGTCTGGCTCGGACGGGCCCATACGGATGGCGGTACGGAAGACAGCTATGTCGCGGGGGCGGGCTGCGACCGCTGCCACGGCACCGGCTATTCCGGACGGCGTGCCGTCCATGAACTGCTCGAAATCAACACCACGTTGGCGGAAAGCCTGGCCCGCAAGAATCCCGCCGAATTCGTCGTTGCCGCACGTGCGGCCATGGCCGGCCGCACCCTGCGCGATCAGGCGATCGCGCTGGCGCGCGCGGGCGTGACCTCGCTGGCCGAGGCGATGCGTGCCAGCACCCAGGACGAGGTCGACTGAGGATGCGCTTCGCCTATACCGGCCGCACCCGCGGCGGTGACAAGACCCAAGGTTTTATCGAGGCGGACAATGCGGCCGCCTGCGCGGGCAGCCTATTGAAAAACGGCATTTCGCCCGTCACCATCCAGGAAACCGGTCAGGCCGAGCGCCGCGGCGCGAAGCCGAAAGGCCCGGGTCTTTTCGAGCCCCGTGTGCAGGCCATCGACGTGCAGTTGTTCTCGCGCCAGCTCTATACCCTGATGCGGTCCGGTGNNCATCGAGTCGACGACCAATGCCGCGTTTGCCCGGGTGATCGCGTCGCTGAAGGAATCGCTCGAGGCCGGACGCGACCTGTCGACGGCGATGCGTCAGCATCCCGAGGCTTTTTCGCCGTTCTATGTCGCGATGGTGCGGGTCGGCGAGGCGACCGGCCGCCTGGACGAGATCTTCCTGCGGATGTTCGAACATCTGGAATTCGAGCGCGAGACCCGCGCACGCATCAAGGAGGCCCTGCGCTATCCGTCGTTCGTCCTCATCGCCATGGTGGTCGCGGTCGCCGTCATCAACGTCTTCGTGATTCCGGCCTTCGCCAAGGTCTATGCCGGCCTCGGCGCCGAGCTCCCGCTGATGACGCGGATTCTGATCGAAACCTCGCGCCTGACCATCGCGTACGGCTGGCTCATGCTAGCCGGGGTGGTGCTGGCGGGCATCGGGTTCCGCATGTGGCGCGCCTCCCCCGGCGGGCGTCTGGTGTGGGACCGCTTCAAGCTGAGGATCCCGCTCACCGGCTCGATCGTGTTGCGCAGCACGCTGGCCCGTTTCGCGCGCACGCTGGCGCTGTCCCTGAAAAGCGGCATCCCCGCGGCGCAGGCGCTCTCGGTGGTGGCCGAAGTCACCGACAACGCCTGGATCGCCTCGCGCGTCGAGCAGATGCGCAACGGCATCGAGCGCGGCGAATCGATCCTGCGCACCGCGCAAAACGCCGCCGTGTTCAACCCCGTGGTGCTGCAGATGATCGCCGTCGGCGAGGAAACCGGCAGCATCGACGAGCTCATGCAGGAAGTCGCCGGCATGTACGAGCGCGAGGTGGACTACGAAATCAAGACCCTGGCCGCTCGCGTCGAGCCGCTGATCATCGTCGCCATGGGCGGCATCGTCCTGGTGCTGGCGCTTGGCGTGTTCCTGCCGATGTGGGATCTGGCCAGCGTGGCCATCAAGTGATTTCCAAATCCTGATTTCACTTTTAGTTCAAGTTTGCATGAAACGTGCCGAAGTAGCTTCATCGGGCCGCCATGCCTGGCGGCGCTTGCGTGCAAATCTCATTCAAACAGGCAGGAGAACACAATGAATACCCTGAAGGGCATCAAAACCAGGCAGCACGGCTTCACCATGATCGAACTCATCGTCGTCATCGTCATCCTCGGCATCCTGGCCGCGGTGGCGCTGCCGCGCTTCACCAACATCCAGCGCGATGCGCGCATCGCCAAGCTGAATGCGGCGCGCGGTGCGGTACTGGCAGCGTCTTCAATGATTCGCGGCGCGGCGCTGGCACGGGGTGGCGTCGTGGATACGGTCAACTGCGTAGACGTGGGCTTTGGCGTCAACCCGGCAAACAACACGACTGCCGTATGTACGGAAAATGGCCGGGTACAAATCGCAAACGGCTATCCTGCGGCCACCGTTCTCGGGATCGTCAATGCCGCAGGCCTGACGACAACGTTTTTCCCTGCGGGAACGAACGTTGCGGCAGCCAATGCCGCCCTGGCACCGGAAGGCTATAGCGTTGCCCAGGCAGGAACGATCATGACGTTCAGGGTCAACGGTGGTGCTGCGGTCGCGAACTGCTCCTTTACCTACACGGCAGCGGCAGCAGGCGCAGCACCTGCAATCAGCGCAATTAATACCGTAGGCTGTTGAGTCGGCTCGATCATGTCTAAGTTGAACCGCGGCTCAAGCCGCGGTTTTACCATGGTGGAACTGATTCTGGTGATCGCCGTCGCCGGCATCCTCGCGGCTGTGGCCGTGCCGCGCATGATGGGACGCACCGGCTTCGATACCCGCGGATTCGCCGACCAGCTTTCCGCCACGGTGCGCTTTGCGCAGAAGCTCGCGATCGCCCAGCGCACCGATGTCTTCGTCCGCCTGACCGCCGGTGATGCCACGCTGTGCTATGACGCGGCCTGCGCCACCCCGGCGCCCGGGCCGGGCGGGGAAAAGCCCTACACGATCGCTGCGCCGGGCGGGGTGGCGATTGCCAGCCCGCTCGCGGTGCTTGCGTTCGATGCCGGCGGGCGCCCGAATACCGCAGCCCAGCTCGATATCCTGGTCAACGGCAGCGGTACGCATCATGTGTTGGTCGAACATGAAACCGGCTACGTCCATGACTAGCGAACGCGGCCTCAGCCTGATCGAGCTGCTGGTGTTCATCGTGGTGGTGGGCATCGCGGTGAGCGGCGTGCTGTCGGTCTACAGCCTGAACGCGCGATCCAGCGCCGATCCGATGCTGCGCAAGCAGGCGCTCGCGCTCGCCGAATCGCTGCTCGAGGAAGTGCTGGCCAGGCCCTACACCTATTGCGATCCCGACGACGCCAACGTGGAGACTGCAGCAGGGCCGGCAGGCTGCGCAACGACTACAGAAGGCATGGGGCCGGAAGCCGGGGAGACGCGCTACTCCAACCTCACGCCTTTCGACAACGTCAACGATTACAACGGCTTTTCCATGGCGGTGATCGACGACTTGACCACCGGCGCGGCGGTGCCGGGTCTGGGCGGCTATTCCGCAACGGTCCAGGTGCAACCGGCCGGCGCCTTCAACGGCATCCCCGCAGGCGAAACCCTGATCGTGACCGTGACCATCACCGCCCCCGGCAACCAGGGCGTCAGCCTGTCCGGCTATCGCACACGTTATGCGCCCAATTTCTGACCACGCCGGCTTCACCCTGATCGAGATGATCATCGTCATCGCGATCACTGCCATCGTCGGCTCGATGGTGGCGGTGTTCCTGCGCGCGCCGCTGGAAAGCTACGTGGCCCAGGACCGCCGCGTGCGCCTGGCCGATACGGCCGATACCGCGTTGCGCCGCATGGGACGCGACATCCGACTGGCGTTGCCCAACAGCGTGCGCGTCACCTCGGTGGGGAGCGTGGTGTATCTGGAGTTTCTCGCCACCCGCAGCGGCGGCCGCTATCGCGCACAGGGCGGCGGCGACACTCTCGATTTCACCGCTACCGACAACAGTTTCGACGTGCTCGGCCCAGCCATCGATATGCGGGCCGGCGACCGCATCGCGGTGTACAACCTCGGCATTCCGGGCGCCGACGCCTGGGCGGTGGCGGGCAATACGCTCGCCTCCTATGCCGGTGCGGCCGGCAGCGTGACCAACATCGCCATTGCCGCCAAGCAGTTTCCCCTGGCGTCGCCCGGCAACCGCTTCCAGGTCGTCGAAGGCCCGGTGAGCTATGTCTGCGATCCGGGGGCCGGCACGCTCACGCGCTACTGGGGCTATGCCATCGCCGCCCCCCAGCCGACCAGCTTCGCCGCCGCCACCCCGCAGGCGCTGCTGGCGACCCGCGTCAGCGCCTGCAGTTTCGGCTACCAGCCCGGCGTGACCGAACGCGGCGGTCTGGTCAGCATCACGCTGAACCTGAGCCAGGCCGACGAAACCGTGCGCCTGTATGCCACCACGCCGGTGAGCAACCAGCCATGAATCGCATCCCGCGCCCCGAGTCCGGTTTTGTCCTGCCGACCGCGATCTTCCTGCTGGTCGTGCTGGCCGCGCTGGCGACCTACATGGTGTCGTTGTCGCGCACCGGCCACATCAGCAGCGCGCTGGACATTCAGGGTGCCCGCGCCTATCAGGCGGCGCGCGCCGGAATCGAATGGGCGGCGTGGCAGACGATCGATCCGCAAGCCCTGCAGCCGAGCCCGGCGCCGTGCCCGCGCNNTGACGCTGACCGGAACGCTTGCCGGCTTTGCGGTGAATGTCGGCTGTACCCGCACCGTGGAGACCGATGGCGCCGATACGGTGGCGATCTACCAGATCACCTCGACCGCGACTTCAGGCGTGGCCGGAGAGGTGGATTTTGTCCAACGGCAGATTCAGGCGAGTTTCTCGAAATGATGATGAACAGGTTCCATGATCTGGTCGCCCAGTTCGAAAAGCCGCTGCGCTGGAGCGTTCTGCTTCTTCTTCTTTTCGTCCATCCGGCCTGGTCCGCCATTTCGCTGGTGGGCTCGACCTCGGTTGCAACCTCGGGTACTTCCGGCTCACTGGTACTCGCTTATCCTGCTGGCATCGCTGCCGACGATATTCTGATCGTGCAGATCGCTGTCCGCGGCAATATGACGATTACGCCCCCTGCAGGATGGACCCTGATCAATCGCACCAACCATGGCAGCGCCCTCACCCAGGCGGTGTACTGGAAGCGGGCAGGCGCCAGCAATCCGGCCAACCCGACCTGGGGCTTTTCGTCATCCGATCGCGCTGCGGGCACCCTGTCCGCTTACCGTGATGTCGACCCGATCGTGCCCGTCAATGCCTTTTCCGTTCAGACGAACGGTAGCAGTGCCAATGTGGCGGCCGGTTCAATCACGCCCGGCGTGGCCGGGACACAATTGATCGGCTTNNCGGCTTGTATGCCCTGGCTGATGGCAATGCCGACTTTGCTCCGCCGACGGGCATGGTGGAGCGGCAGGACATCAATACCAAGGGCGGCAAGAACGGCATCACCATCGAACAGGCGGACGAAGCCTATATGGGCACGGCCGCTACCGGTGCGCGGACGGCGTTGGCAAGCGATTCGGAGGATGGCATCGGCCACCTGATTGCCCTGCAGCCGTCCGTCATCGTCAACTATCGGATGGACGAGTCGACCTGGGCGGGCGCAGGGGGGGAAGTGGTGGACAGCTCGGGCCGCAGTCATCACGCTACTGCCGCCAATGGCGCAGCCATCGGCGGCACGGCGCCGGCGATTTCAGGCAATCCCGGCACCTGCAGCTACGGCATGTTCGACGGCAGCAACGATTACGTGGCGGTACCGGCCTCGTTTCCCAATCTCACCACCGATTTCACGATCACAGCGTGGATCCGCACGACCAACAACGCCAAGGGCGGACAGCGGATTTTCATTGACGACCAGAACAATACCGGTGGCTATGGCTTCAGCCTGGGCGATGGCGGAACCGGTCGACTGCGTTTTTACACGCGGGCAGTCAACCCGATCATTCTGGATACGAGCAATGTCATCAATAACAACACCTGGTATTTCGTCGCGGCGGTGGCGGATGTCGTGTCCAAGACCAAAAGCATTTATATCTATAATCAGGCCGGCACCCAGCTTGCCTTTGTGACGCAAACCTACGCCGGCACCTGGGGAACGGATAACGGCGCCGCTTCGATTGGCGGCGAAAACAATGCATCCGGGGAAAACGGATCGAATTTCAAGTTCAGCGGCACCCTGGATGAAGTCAGCGTATTCAGTGGCGCGTTGGGTGCAGCAAAGCTGAGTCTCGTGCTCAGCCAGACGCGGCCATGCAGCGCAACGCCGACGGTTGCGCCCAGCGGTTTCAATGCGTTCGAGACCGGCACGGCCGCCGGCAGCACGACCGGCGTGATCCGGACCAAGATCGCGGCCAGCGCCTTCGGCCTCGATGTCGTCGCGCTCAAGAGCAGTGGGACAGCGATCGAGACCGCCTTTGCCGGCGATGTGAAGCTGGAGCTGGTCGATGCGTCGGCGGGCGCCAGTTGCGGTGCGTACGGCCTGATCCGCAATCTGGGCACGCTCGGCTTCACGGCCGCCAACATGGGACGCAAGACATTCTCCGGTATCAGCGAACCCAATGCCTGGCCCAATGCGCGGATCCGCATGACGTATCCGGCGACGGGCGCGCCGACGATCGTCGCCTGCTCGACCGACAATTTCGCGATCCGGCCGGCGAGTTTCGGCGGCGTGACGGCGAGGGATGCCGACAGCACGACGGCAGGTGCCGGTCGCCCGCTGACCAACACTGCCGTGGCCGGCGGCACGGTCCACAAGGCCGGCCGGCCGTTCCAGATTGATGCCACTGCGTACAACGCAGCGGGTGTCGCCACTTCGAATTACGCCGGCAGCCCGGCGGCCAGCCTGACGGCGTGCGTGCTGCCGGCCGCGGGTTGCACGCCAGGCACGCTCGCGACCGGCACCTGGTCGGCGGCCGCAGGAACGGTGACGACGACCGGCGCCAGCTATTCCGAAGTCGGTGCCTTTGCCATGAAGCTGACGGACGCCAGCTTTGCGGCGGTGGATGCGGCCGACGGCTCCACCGCAGCCGAAAGGACGATCGAATCGGCAACGGTCAATGTCGGCCGTTTCGTCCCCGATCATTTCGAGCTGACGACGGCCAGCGTTCCGGTGTTCAAGACCTTCAACGACACGGCCTGCGCCGCGCGCTCGTTCACTTATGTCGGTCAGCCCTTCGGCTACCTCACGCTGCCGCAGGCCACGATCACGGCGAAAAATGNNAAATGCCGCCGGCGCCACCACGCTCAACTACACGGGTGCGCTGTGGAAGCTTGAGCCCGCCGGAACCGTGCAAAGCTACACGCCCGCCACGGGCGATCTGGATATCGGCCTGCTGGGCGCGCCGACCGTCACGGCGAGCGGGGGCGGCGTGGGCACACTGACTGCCAATTCGGCGGATGAAATTGCGTTTGTGCGCATCGCTCCGGCCGCACCCTTCATGGCGGATATCAGTCTGTCGATGAGCATTCAGGATATCGCCGAGGCGGGCGTATCCGGCAATGGAACCATCGATACCTTGGCGCCCGCCGTGTTTTCGAGCATGGCGTTCGACGCCGGCAATGAAATCCGCTTCGGACAGCTGGTGCTGTCGAATGCCCATGGCTCGGAGCTGCTTGGCTTGCCGGTGCCGAGCGAGCCCCGCTACTGGAATGGTGCCGGGTTTGCCCGCAACGTCGCGGATTCCTGCACTGTGCTTGCCGCTGCCGATGTGTCGCTTTCCAACTGGCAGCGCGATCTCAACAGCCCCGAAACCTCGGTCACGCTGGCCGGCCGTTTCAACGCCGGCCGCGGCAATCTGCGCTTGTCTGCGCCGGGTGCGGGCAACACCGGCAGTGTCGATCTGACCGTGCAGCTGGGTGCGGCATCGCAAACCTGGCTGCAAGGGCGCTGGAGCGGCGGTGCCTACGATCAGAACCCCGTGGCGCGGGCCAGTTTCGGCCTGCATCGCGGCAGCAAACCCCTGATTTACCTGCGCGAGATCTATTGAGCGAGGATAAATCCTTTGACAACAATGGCTTATTTATTTAAGTTCAGTAAACTTTTCAGGTCCGGCACATGCGGTTTTTCCGTCGAGCGAGCAAGCAGGGGTTAACGGCATATTTGCGTCTTCCGGGACGCATTGCGTATGCGCGCGTCGACCGCAGGGTGCCCGTGCCCAAGCTGCTGGCAGCCGGCGTGGTGTCGGTCGAGGGCGACAAGTGGGGCGAGGCGCTGGCCCAGCTGCATGGCGGGGGGCCGGTCAGCCTGGTGCTGAATCCGGCCGATTACCGGCTGCGATTGCTCGACTCGCCGAACGTGCCCCCGGAGGAACTCCGGTCCGCGGTGCGCTGGCAGATTCAGGACATGCTCGATTTCCATGCGGACGACGGCACGGTGGACGTGCTGGAGGTGCCGCATCCGGAACATGTGAGCCATATGAAACAGATATTCGCGGTGGCGGCGAAAAACAGCCTGCTTGCGGAAGAAGCGGTGCTCGCGACCAATGCCGGGCTGAATCTCACCATCATCGACATCATGGAGACCGCCCAGCGCAACGTGGCCACGCGGCTGGAAAAAGCGGGGCGTGCGCTGGCAGTCTTCTCCTTCATCGAATCCGGCGGCCTGCTGACGCTGACGCTGGACGGCGAGTTGTGCATGGCGCGCACACTGGGCGTGATGCCTGAAAGCGAAGGCCTGGACAGCATGCTTGAGCGCCTGACGCTGGAAATCCAGCGCAGCCTGGATCATTTCGACCGCCAGTTCGGCGGCATTCCCGTCGACCGTCTGTTGCTGGCGCCGATGGACAAGACCGACAGCCTGCGCGAGGGACTGGCCGGCAATCTTGCCTTGCCGGTCGAGGTGCTGAATCTGGCGGATGTGCTGGATGTCGCGGATTTTCCGGACCTGAGTGGCCTGTCCCCGGTCTGCTTCCACGCCATCGGCGCGGCACTGCGCATGGAAGAAACCAAGCCATGAGCCAGCAGATCAATCTCATCAGTCCGCTGCTGCTGAAGAAGCGCTATGTGTTCGGCCTGCGTGAAATGGCACTGGGGCTGGTCGTGATTCTGGCGGGTGCGCTTGTCTGGGGGGGCGTGCTGCATTATCAGGCCGGCGGTCTCGAAACCCGCGCCGCGCAGCAGGAAGCCTTGCAGACGGCGGCGCAACAGGAACTGGACCAGCTGGTGACCGCCGCAAGCCGTCCGGTGAGCGCGCTGCTGACCGCGCGCGTCAAGGCAACGCAGTCCCAGGTGATGCAGCGCGAAGTGCTGCTGGCGTCGATCGGCGGCACCATCGAGCAGGCTGCGACGGGATTTTCGCCGCACATGCGCGCGCTCGCGCACAGCAGCACGGAAGGCGTCTGGCTGAATGGATTCACCCTTGCGCAGGGCCATGTTGCGCTCAAGGGGTCGGCCCTGAATGCCGGCCTGCTGACGGCCTATATGGAGCGGCTCGGCGAACAGGCTGCGTTTGCCGGCATGCGGTTTTCCGGCATGGATGCGACGCTTGCCCCGTCCGCGGGGGAGGGCGGAAGCGGGTCGCCCTCTTCGCCCGAATACGTTAATTTTGCCTTGTACTCGGGCGGCCGGGAAAAACCGGCGGACCAGGGGGGACTCCATGGTCGGTGAAAAACTGCGCGAACTCAGCGCGCGTATCGACCAGATCAGCCTGCGGGAGCGGGGATTGGTCTTCGCGGCAGCGGTGGTGGTAGGGCTCGCCCTGGTACAAACCCTGCTGATCGATGGCGGAAACCTGCGCAAGCAGACCGCGCAGGCCCGCCTGCAAAGCGCCGACGAAGCGCTGGCGCAGATCGAACAGCAGCGGCAACTGCTCGCCGGCCAGACGGCGCGCGATCCGGACCGGGCGGCGCGCGATGCGCTGGCCGCGCAGGAAGCGAGGCTGGCCCAACTGAATGGCGAACTTGAAAAACTCGAGCGCACGCTGATCCCGCCCGAGCGCATGAACCAGGTGCTGAAAAACGTGGTGCAGGGAACAGGCGGCATCCGGGTCGTCGGCTTCAAGACGCTCAGCCCGCAACCGGTTGCGCTGCCTGACGCAGCCGAGGGGGCGCCGCCGGGGTTTTATCGCCACGGATTCGAGATCGTTGTGAGCGGCCGCTATGCCGATCTGGTCGCGTACCTCGAACGGCTGGAAGCCTTGCCCTGGCGACTGAGCTGGTCCGAGGCGACGCTCGATGCCGCCGCCCGCCCGCAGCTGACGCTGACCCTGATCGTCCACACCCTGAGCCTGGAGGAAGCATGGCTGCGCGTATGATGCTGTGTGCCGTGGCAGCGCTGCTGGCGCCGCCGCTGTCCGCCGCGTCCCTGCCGGATCCGACGGCGCTGCCGGCCAGCCTGTCGAGCACGCCGGCCGACGCGTCGTCCGAAGAAGCCGGCCTGGCCTGGGTGCGGGTCGATGGACCGCGTTCGATCGCCTGGTATGGCGGCACCACCGTCAAAGTGGGCGATGCGGTCGTCGGTGGGCGGGTGGTCGCCATCCGCGAAGATCACATCGTCATCTCGGGCAAGGACGGACGCCGCACCGTCTATCTGCTCGATCGCTCGGTCACGCCGCAGTCGCAAAGCCGACCTCCGGCTCGATAAAAACAGGAATGGAACATGCATAAACACATCGTCTTGGCTGTAGTGGTTCTGTCCGGCTGTGCCAGCCCGTTCGGCAAGGACGGCAAGGATGCGATGAATGCCGCGCTGGAAACGCCCGCCAGCCAGCCCGTGCCGGCCGCGGCACCGCCGGCTGCCGTGCAGCAGGCGGTCATGGACGCGGTGCGCGACGCGCCGCCCCTTGCGGCCCGGTCCGCCAGCGTCGAGCCCCGCTTCAGCCTGACCGTGAACAATGCCAAGGCCTCCGAAGTGTTCATGGGCATGGTGACGGGCACGCCCTACAGCATGCTGGTGCACCCGGATGTGACGGGCACGCTGACCCTCAATCTGAAGAACGTGACGGTGCCCGAGGCGATGGAAGCGGTGCGCGCGCTGTACGGCTACGAATACGAAGTCCAGGGCAAGCGCATCATCGTGCCGTCGCCTGCGCTGCAAACCCGTATCTATCACCTGAATTCCCTGGCGATGCAGCGCAAGGGCACGTCGGATATGCGGGTGGTGTCCGGCTCGGTCAGCATGAGAAGCGGCGGCAGTAGCAGCAGCGGAAGCGGAAGCGGCTCCTCGTCCGGCAGTACGTCGCAATCGCTGGAAACCAGCAGCGTGCAGACCTCGACCGACTCCAAATACTGGGAAGAGGTCGGCACGTCGCTGAAAACCCTGGTCGGCGAAGCCGGCAGCGTGGTGGTGAGCCCGCAATCCGGGATCATCATCGTGAAGGCGGCGCCAGTCAGCCTGCATATGGTGGAACGGTACCTGCGCGCGTCGGAACTGGTGAGCGCACGCCAGGTGATGCTGGAGGCCAAGATCCTCGAGGTGCAGCTGAACGACGGGTATCAGTCGGGCATCAACTGGGCGACGCTGCAGCATGGCGGCAAGACCGCCATCGGCGTGAACGGGCTCAATCCCGACGGCACGACGCCGGTCAGCCTGGGCGGCACGGTGGCCCAGATGCTGGGGGGTGCCATTCCCGGTCCTGCCGGGAGCGTGTTCGGCCTGGCGTTCAACGACGGGGATTTCGGCGCGGTCATCAATCTGATCAAGAGCCAGGGCGCCGTGCACGTGCTGTCGAGCCCGCGCATCGCCACCATCAACAACCAGAAGGCGGTGCTCAAGGTCGGCACGGACGACTTTTTCGTCACCGAAGTCACCGGCGGAACGGCCGCTGCGCTGGGGGTGCCGGCTACGCCGCCGACCGTCGTCGTGCAGCCCTTCTTTTCCGGCATTGCGCTGGATGTGACGCCGCAGATCGACGACAAGGACAACATCACGCTGCACGTCCGGCCTTCGATCAGCAACGTCACCGAAAAGCAGAAGGACATCCGGCTGGGCGACCTCGGCAACTTCGTCCTGCCGCTGGCTTCCAGCAGCATTTCCGAGACCGACAGCGTGGTGCGCCTCAAGGACGGCCAGATCGTCGCCATTGGCGGCCTGATGAGCCAGTCCTTCGACGACAGCACGAACCGCATCCCGGTGCTCGGCGACATTCCCTATCTGGGCCAGCTCTTCGGCAACACCAGCCAGAACCGGCAGAAGCGCGAACTGGTGGTGCTGATCAAGACCACGCTGATACGCGACAATCAGGACTGGAACCGCGATCTGGAAGCCACGCAGCGCCGTTTCCAGACATACGACCACCCAGAAATCCAGCCATGACCACCTGGTGGGGACACTTCGGCCTGCGCGAACCGCCGTTTGGCCTCACCCCCGACACCAGTTTCTTCTTTCCCGCGCTACCGCATCAGGACGCCCATGAAACCCTGCTCTATGCGCTGAGCGCAGGCGAGGGGTTTCTGGTGGTGGAGGGCGAGGTCGGCACCGGCAAGACCCTGTTGTTGCGGCGCCTGCTGAACACGCTGCCCGAGCGCTGGCAGGCCGCCTTCGTTCCCAACCCCGGGCTGGATCCGCGCGGTCTGTATGCAGCGATTGCAAACGAGTTTGGCGTGCCGTCCGATGGCACCAGCGAAGACCTTCTTCACCGCCTGGAACGCCATTTCATCACGCTGGCCCAGCAGGACCGGCAACCCGTGGTGCTGGTCGACGAGGCGCAGGCGCTGCCTGCCGATACGCTCGAAGCCGTGCGTCTGCTGACCAACCTGGAAACCGAGAAGCGCAAGCTGCTGCAGGTCGTGCTGTTCGGCCAGCCCGAACTGATGGCCCGGCTGCGCGAGAAAGGCACCCGGCAAATTCTCACCCGCATCAGTTTCCATGCCGCGTTGCGCCCGCTCGACCGCCGCGAGGTGTCGGCCTATGTACAGCATCGGCTGACGGTGGCGGGGCGCGAGGATGCGCTGTTCACCTGGTGGGCGGAACGCGCGCTGTGGCGCGTGTCCCGCGGGTTGCCGCGGCTGGTGAACATCATCGCGGCCAAGGCCATGATGTTGGCCTATGGCCAGGGTGCCCCCCGGGTCACGCGCCGCCAGGTGATCGCGGCAGCGCGCGATACGCTTGCCGCACGCCCGCGCATGTCGCTGGTACCGTTGGCCTGGGGGCTGGGCTTGCTGGGATTGACCGCCGCGGCTGCCGCGGCCGGCTGGCGTTTACTGGGATGAGTCGGGAAGGCATGCGATGAGCGTCATCAACCAAATGTTGCGCGAACTCGATGCGCGAGGACGTGCGACGGCCGATGTGCCCGTGACGCCCGCCCGTCCGCTTGGCGCAAGCCGCCGCCAGGCCTGGCAGGCGCTGGGATGGGCGGGGCTGGCAGCAGCAGGGGCAGGGGCGATCTACTGGATGCTGCCGGGCGTCCCTGCGACGGAGACGCCACAGGACGTGCCCGTCATGGCACAGCAGGAGACCCAGACGGCCAGCGTGCCGCCGGTTGCCCCCGCCATTCAGCCTGTTCTGCAGCCGGAGGCCGCTGCCGTCGGGCCTTCGACCGTCGCGCTGCAAGCGCAGGAGCGGGTGCCTGCAGTCGGGACGGCGCAAGAACCCGCCAAACACGCGTTACCCGCTCCCTCCGT
>DONB01000082.1:13664-18000 GCA_003510325.1 Thiobacillus sp.
GGCCGAGCCGGCCGTGGTCAAGAACATGGCGGTGCTGTCGCCCGAAGCCGAAGCGCAGCATCTCTACGATGATGCCCAGGTGCTGCGCCGCGCCGGCAAGGCGGATGCGGCCATGGGCAAGTATCGTCAGGCGCTGGAACGCAATCCGGGGATGGTGGCCGCGCGCCTGCAACTCGCCAGGCTGTTGCAGGAACAAGGCCAGGCCGAGGCCGCTTTGGTACTGCTGAAATCAGGGTACAACCTGCGCCCTGACGACGGGTTGGCGATCGCGACAGGGCGCCTGCTGGTCGACATGGGCCAGCGCGAGGCGGCGCTGGACTGGCTGCGGCGGGGACAGGCGGGCTTGCGCCCGGCGGATCATGCCTTGATGGGGGCGCTGCTGTCGCAGGCGCATCGCCACGAGGAGGCGAGCCGTGCGTATCAGCGTGCGCTGGCAGCCGACCCCGGGCAGGGGGGCTGGCTGCTGGGGCTGGGCTTGTCGCTGGAGGCGCAGGGACGGGCTGATGAGGCACAGACGGCCTTCCGGAGCGCGCTGGATCACGGGCAGTTCAAACCGGAAGTCACGCAGTTTTTGCGCGAACGCAGCGGTTATGCCGGACCATGACAGGCGCGGATGACCCTGCTTTCAGTTTGGCCTGTTGCAATAAAGCAACGCAATTTTCCTGTAATGGAAGAAAATTAATAGATTGTGGTTTTCTTTTGCCGATTTGCTAGAATCCGCGCGTCGGCTGGATCTCAACGTCCCGGACCGATCTCTGGTGTGGGTTTTTATATTCGTAAGTAAAGGGAAATCAAATGAAATATTCCGTTCTCCTGGCCGCTCTGCTGGCTGTTTCCATGACCGCTTGCGGCCAAAAAGAAGAAGCGGCTGCTCCTGCCGAAGCACCGGCTGCTGAAGCTGCTGTCGAAGCTGGCGAAGCTGCTGTCGAAGCTGGCGAAGCTGCTGTCGAAGCTGGCGAAGCCGCTGCTGACGCTGCTGCTCCCGCTGCTGACGCTGCTGCTGCTGCTGGCGAAGCGGCAACCGCTGCTGGCGAAGCTGCTGGCGCCGCTGCTGACGCTGCTGCTCCCGCTCCCGCTGCCCAGTAATTCCGGGTCAAGGAACGAAAAAACCGGCCTTCGGGCCGGTTTTTTTATGCCTGCAGAAAACGGTCGATCCTGGTCAGGGCTTCGGCCAGCCTGGGCAAGGGCTGGGTATAGGCAAACCGGAGATGACGACTCGCCTGGTGGATGCCGAAGTCGATTCCGGGTGTCGCCGCGATGCCGGCCTGGTCGAGCAGTTCGTCGGCGAAAACCTGGCTGTCCGTGGTGAAACGACCGCAGTCGGCATACAGATAAAACGCGCCCTGCGGAGTGACCGGGATGGTGAAGCCGCGCGCGCGCAACGCAGGCAGCAGAAAGTCACGACGCGCGCGCAACTCGGACTTGCGGACTTCGAGTTCATTCAAGGTGGCGGGGGCGAACGCGGCCAGCGCCGCATGCTGTGCCGGCGTGGGCGCAGCCAGGAACAGATTCTGCGCCAGGCGTTCCAGTCCCGGCAGGGCCCAGGCGGGTGCGGCCAGCCAGCCGAGACGCCAGCCGGTCATCAGGAAATATTTCGAAAAGCTGTTGACGACGAATACGTCATCCCAGCGCGCGGCGCTCTGTTCGCTGCCGTCGTAAGTAAGTGCCAGATAGATTTCGTCGACGATCAGGGCCACGCCGCGTGTGGCGCACCATTCATGGATGCGTGTCAGTTCGTCGGTTGCGATTGCGGTGCCGGTGGGATTGGACGGACTGGCGATCAATACGGCACGGGTGGCCGATGTGGCATGGCGTTCGATCAATTCGAGCGTGAGCTGAAAGCCGCTGCCGGCGTCGACCGGGACGTTGACGGCGCGTGCGTCGCAGAAGCGGACGAAATGCCGGTTGCAGGGATAGCCCGGATCGGCCATCAGCACCTCGTCGCCGGAACCGGCCAGCAGACCCAATGCCAGCAATAGCGCGCCGGATGCCCCGGGGGTGACGACGATGCGCGCGGGGTCGACCGTCGCCTGCCAGCGTGAGGCGTAAAACCCGGCGATGGCTTCGCGCAGCTCGGGCAGGCCCAGGGCGCCGGTGTAGTGGGTGTGGCCTGCTCGCAGCGCAGCGACTCCGGCCTCGACGATGGGAGCAGGGGTGGCGAAGTCGGGCTCGCCGATCTCGAGATGGATGATGTCGCGACCGGCAGCCTGCAAGGCCTGCGCGCGCGCCAGGATGTCCATCACATGGAACGGAGCGATGCCGTCCATGCGTGCCGCCAGGCGTGGCTGCTTCGGCTTCATGCCGGGCACGCCAGTCGCTGCAGCGGATGCTGGCGGTAGAACAGCTTCAATTGCTCGTAAACCGCAGGGTATTCGGCGTGCAGCAAGCCGGGCGTTTCGAAGAAGACTTCGGTCAGCACGGCGAAAAACTCTGCCGGAGCGGAACTGGCATACGGATCGATCGCCGTGTCTTCGCCGGCGTCGACGCGTCTGCACAAGTCCTCGTAGGCGGTGCCGAAATCGCGCGTCCAGGCGGCCGCGTTCATGCCGCGGTGCAGAGGCGGGAAGCCGTTGGCGTCGCCGTTCAGCATGTCGAGCTTGTGGGCGAATTCGTGCAACACGACGTTGTATCCGTCGGCCTGGCCGCTGTTTTCCACGTCGGCAATCGACAGCACCAGCGGGCCGCCGTGCCAGGATTCGCCGGCCAGGATGTCGCGCGTGACATGCACGATGCCGGTTTCATCCATTTCCTCGTGATGCCGCAGGAACTCGTCGGGGTAGAGAATGATCTCGCTCCATCCATCGTAGCTGTCGTCATCGAGATTGAGCGTCAGCAGACAGGCCTGCAGGGCGATGGCCCGTTGCATGGCGTCGTCGACCTCGGCACCACCGGCTGCTGAAAAGGTCTTATCGGCAAGCAGCAGACTGGCCGCCTCACGCAGGCGGTTCAGTTCGTCGCGGGTGAGTCCGTCCAGGATCGGGAGGCGCTTCACCGAAGAGACGAACGCGTCGTGCGGGATCAGGTGGCGTCCGAGGATGCGGTTGCGGCGCCAGCGGGAAAACCACTTCATTCGTCGCTGTCGAGCAGACGCGCGCTGGCCGTATCCGGATGGTCGAGCTCGACCCGCTCGATCTGCTGGAAACGGCGACTGATCTTGTCGCTGGAAATGCGCACTTCGCTGACATCCTTGTTGGCCTGCTCGATGTGGCTGGCAAGTTTTTTCATGCGCTCGTCGAAGCGCGCGAAGTCCTTCGCCAGCTTGCCGAGTTCGTCCTTGATCACGTGCGCCATGCGCCGCGTTTCCGAATCTCGGATCACCGCGCGCGCGGTGTTGAGCACCGCCATCAGCGTGGTGGGCGAAGTCAGCCAAACGCGCTTTTTCTGTGCGTGCTCGACCAGGTCCGGGTGGTAGGCGTGGATCTCGGCGAACACCGCTTCGGCCGGCAGGAACATCACCGCGCCGTCGGAGGTTTCACCTTCGACGATGTATTTGGCGGCAATGTCGTCGACGTGCTTCTTGACGTCAGCCTTGAACTGGCGGCGCGCCGCGTCGCGCTCGGGGGGCGGCAGGCTGTCGTCGAACATGCGGCTGTAGTTTTCCAGCGGGAACTTCGAGTCGACGCACACCGTTCCGGTCGGCTCNNGCGGGCGCCGCTCTTCAGCGTGTGCTGGAAGGCATAGGCGTCGGGCGGCAGGCTGTTCCGCACCAGTGCTTCCAGCTGCACTTCGCCGAAGGCGCCGCGCGAGCGCTTGTCGCCGAGAATTTCCTGCAGAGACACGACGTTGGATGCCAGCCCCTCGATCTTCTTCTGCGCCTCGTCGATCACCGCCAGCCGCGACATCACCGACGTGAAGGTCTCGTTGGTCTTCTTGAAGCCCTCGTCGAGGCGCTCGGCGACCTTGCCCNNGTTGAAGTGCGCGGTCATGCCTTTCAGCGTGTCCTGCAGCAGGCTCTGCTCGGCGCGTCCCTGCTCGATCAGCTTTTCCAGCATCGCGGTCTGGAACTGGCCGAACTGTCCTGTCACCGTTTCGCGGGTTTCCGCCAGCCGTTCGGTCTGTGCGATCTGCAGGGCGGAAAGCTGGCTTTGCATACGGTCGGACTGTTGCGCCAGGCCTGAGTGCAGATCGGTCAGCACGGCGCGGTGGCGCGCTTCCATGTCCTGTGCCAGCAGGGCGGGCAGCCCGGTTTGCTCCCGCCGCAGCGCATGGATACGCAGCAGCAGCAGGACGGAGATGACAATGAGAGCGGCAAGGCCGAGCAGGAGGCCGATTTCGACAGGTTGCATGATGGCGATTTTACCCGTCAAGGCATAAAAAAACCCGGCACCAGGCCGGG
>DONB01000270.1 GCA_003510325.1 Thiobacillus sp.
CCACTTCCCGGCGCAGCTGTCCGGCGGCGAGCAGCAGCGCGTGGCGATCGCGCGGGCCGTGGCCAAGAACCCGGCGGTGCTGCTGTGCGACGAGCCGACCGGCGCGCTCGACTCGGCTACCGGCGTGGTGGTGCTCGAAGTGCTGGAGAAGGTGAACCGCGAACTCGGCACGCTGACCGTGCTGATCACCCACAACGCCGGCATCGCCGACATGGCCGACCGCGTGATCCGCCTGTCGGACGGCCAGATCGCCGAAATACACAGCAATGCCGCGAAGAAGGCGGCGCGCGAGCTCAGCTGGTAGGCTTCTGTTATGCGCGCCCTCGACCGCAAGCTGTTCCGCGACCTCTGGCATCTGCGCGGCCAGGTGCTGGCGATCGCCGCGGTGATCATGGGCGGCGTCGCCACCATGGTGATGTCGCTCTCCACCTACGATTCGCTGACCACCACGCGCGACCGCTTCTACGCCGAATACCGATTCGCCGAAGTGTTTGCCGGCCTCAAGCGCGCGCCCGAACCGGTGGCCGAGCGGCTCGCAGCGATCCCCGGCGTGGAGCGGCTGGAGACGCGGGTGAAGGCCGGCGTGAAGCTGGAGGTGGAAGGCTTTTCCGACCCCATCACCGGCCAGCTGCTGTCGCTGCCGGACGTCGGCGAGGCGCAGCTCAACCGGCTGCACCTCAAGCGCGGCCGCACGGTGCAGCCGTGGAGCGCCGACGAGGTGGTGCTGTCCGACACCTTCGCCGACGCGCACGGCTTCCAGCCGGGCGATACGCTCGTCGCCATCATCAACGGCAAGCGCAAGCGGCTCACGGTGGTCGGCGTCGCGGTGTCGCCGGAATACGTCTACCAGATCGCGCCCGGTTCGATGTTTCCCGATTTCAAGCGCTACGGCGTGCTGTGGATGGGACGCAGTGCGCTGGCCGCCGCCTACGACATGGACGGCGCCTTCAACCACGTCAGCCTGACGCTGGCGCGCGATGCCCGCGAACAGGACGTGATCGACCGCGTCGACGCGGTGCTGGCGGCCTACGGCGGCACCGGCGCCTACGGCCGCGAGGACCAGTTCTCCAACCGCTTCCTGTCCGAGGAACTGAAGCAGCTGAAGACCATGGCCACGGTTTTCCCGGCCATTTTCCTCGGCGTCGCCGCCTTTCTGCTCAATGTCGTGCTGAGCCGGCTGATCGCGCTGCAACGCGAGCAGATTGCTGTTCTCAAGGCCTTCGGCTACCGCTATATGGCGATCGGCATGCATTACGTCAAGCTGGTGCTGCTGATGGCGGTGCTGGGTGTGGCGGCGGGGGTGGCGCTCGGCGCCTGGTTCGGCCAGGGGCTGGCGCACGTCTACACCGAAACGACCTTCCGCTTTCCCTATCTCGACTACCAGCTGCATCCCGGGGTGGTGGTGATCGCGTTCGTCGTGGGCGCGCTCGCGGCGGTCAGCGGCACGCTACAGTCGGTGGCGCGTGCGGTGCGGCTGCAGCCGGCCGAGGGCATGCGGCCGGACATGCCGGAGGCCTACCGCGCCACGCTGGTCGAACGCATCGGCCTGCAGCGCTGGTTCGCCGCGCCGACGCGGATGATCCTGCGCCACATCGAGCGGCGCCCGCTGAAGTCGTTCCTGACCGTGCTCGGCATCGCCTGCGCCTGCGGGCTGATGATGGTGGGCAACTACCAGAAGGGCGCGATCGATTTCATGGTCGACGTGCAGTTCCGCCAGGCCGCGCGCGAGGACCTGGCGCTCGCCTTCATCGAGCCGACCTCCGGCCGCGCGCTGCACGAACTGGCCGCGCTGCCGGGCGTCGATCACGTCGAGGGTTTCCGCGACGTGCCGGCGATCCTGCGCTTCGGGCAATACCGTCATCGCGGCGCGNNGGGCGGCGTGGTGCTCACCGACCATCTGGCGAACGAGATCCTGCACGTGAAACCGGGCGACTTCCTGACGGTGGAAGTGCTCGAAGGCAGCCGCCCGGTGCGGCAGGTGCCGGTGCTCGGCGTCACCCGGCAATTCCTCGGGGTGTCGGCCTACATGCAGCAGGCGTCGCTGAACGCCCTGATGCGCGAAGGCGGCACGGTGTCGGGCGCCTATCTGGCGGTGCAGCCGGGCACGGAAACCGAACNNTCGGCGCGAGCTCGCCAGCCTGCGCGTGCTGGGCTTCACCCGCGGCGAGATCGCCTATATCCTGCTGGGAGAGCTGGCGCTGCTGACGCTGGCGGCGATTCCGGTCGGCTTCGTGGTCGGCATCGGCCTGGTCGGCATCCTGGTGGTGGCGTTCCAGAGCGAGCTGTACCGACTGCCGCTGATCCTCACCCCGGAAAACTACGCCATGGGCGCTTCCGTCGTCATCGTCTCCGCGCTCCTGTCGGGCCTGCTGCTGTGGCGGCGACTGGGACGGCTGGATCTGGTGGCGGTTCTCAAGACTCGCGAATAGGACGGACAACACCGCATGAAACTGCGCGCAAAAATCGGAATGCTGGCGATCCTCGCCGTCGTGGCGGNNGGTGGCGCTCGATCCGCGCACCCGCGCGCAGGCGCAGGGGCAGGCCAGTGCCGCCCAGGCCGCGGTCGCGGCTGCGCAGGCCAACGCCCGTGCCGCTTCAGCCGCGGCGCAACTGGCGCAGCAGGAGCGTGCGCGCGCCGAGTCGCTGCGGCAATCCAATTTCGTGTCGGCACAGGCGCTCGACACCGCGCGTACGGCGGAAACGCGCGCCCGCGCCGTCGATGCCGCTGCGCAGCATGCGGTGCGGGTGGNNTCCAGCCGCTGCTCGAAATCGGCGACCCCGCCAGCCTCGAAGTCGAGGTCGAGGTGCTGTCGACCCATGCGGTGAAAATCGCCCCCGGCTCGAAAGTCATCCTCGACCGCTGGGGCGGCGAACAGCCGGTCGAGGGCACGGTACGCGTGGTCGAGCCGAGCGGTTTCACCAAGATCTCCGCGCTTGGCGTCGAGGAACAGCGGGTGCGCGTCATCGTCGATTTCAGCTCGCCGCGCGAAGCGTGGGCGCGGCTCGGCGACGGCTACCGGGNNTGCCGACCAGCGCGCTGTTCCGGCAGGGCGAAGGCTGGGCGGCGTTCGTGATCGACGGCCGCCGCGCGCGCCGGGTGCCGGTCGAGATCGGCCAGCGCGCCGGGCTGGCGACGCAGGTGCTGTCGGGTCTCAAGGCGGGCGATGATGTGGTCGCGCATCCGGACGAGACGATCAAGGACGGCGTGCGGGTCAAGCCGCGCTGAGGTTCAGCCCTTGGCCCGCCC
Organism: Thiobacillus sp.; assembly: GCA_003510325.1. Taxonomy (GTDB): domain Bacteria; phylum Pseudomonadota; class Gammaproteobacteria; order Burkholderiales; family Thiobacillaceae; genus Thiobacillus. The sequence goes on from DONB01000270.1 coordinate 3,248, forward strand.
GGCCTGCCGCAGGATATCGATCACCTCGTCGTCGTCGACCTGCGGAAAATCCGCATAGAACTGCCCCACCGCCTGGAAGAATTCCGGCGTCGACAGGCACACCACCTCGTCGGCGTAGGCGCGGATCTTGTCCAGCGTGTCCGCCGGCGCCACCGGCACCGCGCAGACCAGGCGCGCCGGCTTCTGCGCGCGCAGCGCATGCAGCGCGGAAATCATCGTCGCCCCGGTCGCCAGCCCGTCGTCGACCACGATGACGATGCGCCCGGCCGGGTCGATCGGCGGCTTCAGCGGCGTGTACTGCGCCCGGCGTTTTCTGATGGTGTCGATCTGGACCTGCTTTTCCTGGGCCAGATAACTCGGCGTGCCGCCGGCCGATTCGGCGTAGTCGGCGATGTAGCTCCAGCCCGATTCGTCGATCGAGCCGAGCGCGAATTCCGGGTTGAACGGCGCGCGCAGCTTGCGCACCAGCACTACGTCGAGCTCACCGTCCAGCGCCCGGGCCAGCCGCTGACCCATCGGCACCGCCCCGCGCGGAATCGCGAGAATCAGCGGATTGCGTCCCTTGTAGGCCTCCAGCGCGATGGCCAGGCGGTCGGCGGCTTCGTTGCGGTTGTGGAACATCCTGCGCCCCTTTCTCGTTTGAACATGGCAAAGCTGCGGCGGTGCGGCGGCAGGCCGGATTCAGCCCATGATGTTTTCCTGGAACTGCTGCTGGATGGCCTCGATGGCCTCGCGGTTGTCGATCAGCGCATTCACGCAATGTTCATCGAGTTTTCTGCCCGCGAGCTCGCGCAGCATGGCAAAGGCATCGTCATTGCTCCAGGCCGGCTTGTAGGGGCGCCGGCTGGTGAGGGCATCGAAGATGTCGGCCACCGCGACGATGCGTGCCTCGATCGGGATGTCCATGCCTGACCGCCCGTCCGGATAGCCCGTCCCATCGATGGCTTCGTGGTGGAACAGGGCGATGTTGCGCAGGATGTCGCTGCCCTGGATCTGGCCCACCTGGAAGTGCGTGAGCATCTGGTCGATCATGTCGCGCCCGCGGATCGGATGGGTCCGCATCAGCGCCTCTTCGTCGGGATCGAGCTTGCCGGGCTTCAGCAGCACGCGATCGGGAATCGCGATCTTGCCGATGTCGTGCAGCGGGGAAAAAATGAAGATCTTCTCGATCGTTTCGTCGGTCAGCGCGTATCGATCCGCCACGCTCAGCGCGATGACGCGCGCGAAGCGCGACATGCGGTCGAGGTGGGAGCCGGTTTCGTCGTCGCGGGCGTGTGCCATGTCCCGTGCCGTCTTCACGGTGGCAAGCAGCGTCTGCAGGGCGGTGAGATCGTTGATGATGGTCAGTGCGATCAGATGCCCGAAGGGATCGATCTGGCGCAGCGTTTCCTCGCTGAAACAGCCCGCATCGTAGGAATTGAAGAACAGGAAGCCGAACAGCCGGCCCTGGTGATACATCGGCATGGTGTAGCTGGAACGGTAGCCCTCTGCGCCGACGCGCTGGGTGTGCTCGTGCTGGCCGCCGGAAAAAATGGCCAGGTCGTTGACGACGCGCGGCCGCCCCTTCTCGAGGATTTTCCGCAGCGACGGCGCATCGTCCAGCTTCGCCGAATAATGCGTGAGCGGATTGTCCTCCTCGCCGGTGTAGAGGAAGGTCTCGAGCGTGTCGGCTTCCGGGTCGAAGACGGCCGCCGCAATGCGCTGAATGAAGGGAAAGCGCTCGCGCAGCGCAGCGTGGATTGTTCGTACTTTGTCCACCAGGCGGACATTGCGGCCGAGCGGACCGAGTCGATCCTCGTGATCGAACAAGAAGGGTGATGACATGGCGGTATTCCATCCTGCACGCTATGGCCGGATTGTACGGCAGGCAGCGACCTCGCCGACACGCGCTGCACGCCGGTGCACCCATGGCCGCTCCGCCCACNNAGACCCCATGACAGCCGTGAAACTGCATCTCTGGATCAATGGTCAGCGCGTCCAGCCGCCCGGCGGCCGCATGGGCGACGTGTTCAATCCGGCCAGCGGCGAGGTGATCCGCCAGGTGCCGCTGGCGGGCAAGGACGATATCGATGCCGCGGTGGCGGCGGCCAAAGCGGCCTTCCCTGCCTGGCGCGAGACCACGCCGCTG
>DONB01000015.1 GCA_003510325.1 Thiobacillus sp.
CGAGCGCCTCGGCGTCCTTGGCGGTGACGATGGCGAGCGCCGCGTCCGCGTCGATCAGATGGCTGGTATCGACCAGCCTGCCGTTCACCTTGCCGGCGAGTGCTGCCTTGGCGAGACCGGCGCCGATGCTGGAAGCGACCTGTGCGACCGTGACCGGGGCCTCGAACTGCCGGACGGAACCATCGGGAAGCGTGACGTTGACCATGAACCCAACTCCAGAATGAAAAAAAGCGCGGACCGGCCGCGCTTTCGGATACTACTTGAAGATGCAAAAAATACTGAGAACTGCGATGCGCCGGGGATTAACCAGTGACATCCTTGCAAGTTCGCGGTGACATTTCGCAACCTCCGTGGGCTGTTCAGCCCCTTTTGAAACCGGCCATCCCGGCCCTTTAATATTGGTAGGCGCGATTGGACTCGNNAACCAGCTGAGCTACGCGCCTAATGCGGGGCGCATCATAACCGAAACGCGACGCCGCTGTCGAGTCGGCGCGGGAATTTTTAGCCTTGATTCAAATCGAGCGGCCAGCGCCGGATCACGTCGTAATGCGCGCCGTCGGTCTCGGTACGCGAGACCACCAGCACGAACTCGCTGATCGGCCAGACCACCGGCGTACATTCCGGCACTTCGCCGCCAGCGGAATTACGTAACAAGGTGACGTGCGGCACGTGCGGGCGCGCGTCGACGGGAAACCCGGCGTCCTGCAGGGCGACGTTCAGCGCGCCGACGAGGTCGAGGTGCGGCGGCGGCATCTCGCTCGCCCCCAGCCAGCCGATGCGGTTGTGTCGCCAGTAGCCGGCCTGATCGAGGGTCAGTTCGAAGGCCTCGCTCTTGACCGTGTCGGCGCAGGCAGCGAGACGTTCCAGTTGATCGGCCGGCGTGCTGCCGAGAAAGGCCAGGGTGATGTGCAGGGTGTCGGCACGCATGCGACGGCCGCCCCAGTGCCGGTGCAGCCACTTGCCGGTGCGGTTGAGGGCGTCGCGGGTGGCGTCGTCCGGCCACAGGGCGAAGAAGAGCCGCAGCATATCCGGCTTGTCCGGGCTGGGTTCAGTCAGGTCCGGCTGGGCCGGACGGGGTTCAGTCGGGTCCGGTTCAGCCACGCACGATCAGGCACACCGCCTCGGCGGCGATGCCCTCGCCGCGTCCGGTGAAGCCGAGCTTCTCGGTGGTGGTGGCCTTGACGTTGACGCGCTCGATGGCGATGCCGAGGTCGTCGGCGATGTGCGCCGTCATGCGCGCAATGTGCGGCGCCATTTTCGGCGCCTGCGCAATGATCGTTGCGTCAACGTTGCCGGTCTGCCAGCCGCGCTCGCGCAATTGCTCGGCGACACGGCGCAGCAGAATGCGGCTGTCGATGCCGGCGTAGCTCTTGTCGGTGTCGGGGAAGTGGCGACCGATGTCGCCTAGCCCAGCCGCGCCCAAGAGCGCGTCGCAGATCGCGTGCAGCAGCACGTCGGCGTCGGAATGGCCGGCTAACCCGCGGTCATAAGGAATGTCGACGCCGCCGACGATGAGCTTGCGGCCTTCGACCAGCGCGTGGACGTCGAAGCCGTGGCCGACGCGGATGTCATTCATTCAGCTTCCCCAGAATCAGGCCCGCCAACTCCAGGTCCTGCGGATAGGTGACCTTGAGATTGCGGCTGTCGGATTCGACCAGCCTGGGCTGCAGGCCGAGTTGTTCGATGGCCGAGGCCTCGTCCGTCATGTCGCTGCCGGCAGCGCGCAGCGCTTCGGCGAGCTTGCCATGGCGAAACATCTGCGGGGTTNNACCGCAGCAGCGCGCTTGAGCGTGTCCGCCACCGGCACGGCAAGCAGGCCGCCGACCGGATCATCGGCGACTTCGTCCAGCAGCTTGCCCAGCATTTCGTCGGGCAGACAGGGGCGCGCGGCATCGTGCACCAGCACCCAGTCGTCAGCGGCGCAGACCCTGGACATGGCGTCGAGGCCGTTCAGCACCGTTTCGGCGCGGGTGGCGCCGCCGCAGCGCAGCACCTCGATGCGCTCTTCCCAGCCCTGCCATTCGTAGTTGTTCCAGCGCTTGTCGGTGGGCGACAGCACGACAAACAGCTTGGCGATGCGGGGCTCGCGCGCCAGCACCATCATCGCGTGCGCAATCATCGGAACCGAATTGAGCGGCATGTACTGCTTTTCAATGCTCCCGCCCATGCGCGAGCCCGAGCCCGNNCGCGCGGCGCGGTTGTAGCCGATGCGCAGCTGGCGCTGCACCGACGAGATCGACGCGCGACGCGACTTCAGCACATAGGCGACAGCCTGGTCGTACAGCGGGTCGGCTTCCGCCGCCTCGCCGAATTCGCCGCCGCCCTCGCCTGCTTCTTCCGGCGATTCGAGCACGCCTTCGATGTATTCCGGCTCGCCCAGCGACTTCAGGTAATCGACCACACGATGCACTTCGTTGTCCGACACGAAAGCGCCGTGCACGCGCTGCGGCAGGCCGGTGCCGGGCGGCAGGTAGAGCATGTCNNTTGGCCTTGATCAGGCCGGTGATGACGTCGACCGACGGCCGCTGCGTCGCCAAAATGAGATGGATGCCCGCCGCGCGTGCCTTCTGCGCCAGCCGCGCGATCAGTTCCTCGACCTTCTTGCCGACCACCATCATCAGGTCGGCAAGCTCGTCGATCATCACCACGATCATCGGCATGGTGTCCAAGGGTTCCGGCGCGTCCGGCGTCAGGCTGAACGGGTGCGTCAGCGGCGTGCTGGCCTTCTTCGCGTCGCGCACCTTCTGGTTGTAGCCGGCGAGGTTGCGCACGCCGACTGCCGACATCAGCTTGTAGCGCCGCTCCATTTCACCCACGCACCAGTTGAGCGCGGAGGCGGCCTGCTTCATGTCGGTGACCACCGGCGCCAGCAGATGCGGAATGCCTTCGTAGATCGACAGTTCCAGCATCTTGGGGTCGACCATGATCATGCGCACCGCGCTCGGGTCGGACTTGTACACCAGCGACAGGATCATCGCGTTGACGCCGACCGACTTGCCCGAACCGGNNGCCGGCGATGTCCTTGCCCAGCGTCACAGTGAGCGGGCTGACGCTGTCGTGATAGGCCTGGGAGCCGAGGATTTCGCTCAGACGCACGATCTGCCGCTTGGGGTTGGGAATCTCCAGTCCCATGGTGTGCTTGCCGGGGATGGCCTCGACCACACGGATGCTGATCACCGACAGCGTGCGCGCCAGGTCCTTCGCCAGGTTGACGATCTGGCTGCCTTTCACGCCGATCGCCGGCTCGATCTCGTAGCGCGTGATCACCGGGCCGGGCGNNAAAGCGCCTCGGGGCTGGCGGTTTCCACCGCCTCGTCGGCGGGGTCGAGCAAATGGAGCGGCGGCAGCGGCGAGTCGGGCAGATCGGAGAACAGCGGCGCCTGCTTCTCGGTGACGGCGCGCTCGGACTGCGGCACTTCCTTCACCACCGGTTCGATGCGGATCGGCGGCGCCTCCTCGAGCTTCTTCTTGACCACCGAGACCTTCGCCTCGCGCTTCTGCTGCGCCACCTCGCCCAGCTTGCGGTCGCGGTAGGCCTGCCAACTCTCGATCGACTTCCACCAGGTGCGCTCCACCCACTCACCGGTGCGCTCGGCCATGCTGAGCCACGACACGCCGGTAAACAGGCTGAAGCCCACCGCCATCAGCAAGAGCAAAATCAGGGTACCGCCGGTGAATCCGAACAGCGCGCCCGCCGTACCGCCGATGCCCACCCCGAGCACGCCGCCATGCGCGTCCGGCAAGACCACCGCCCAGTGCCAGGTACGCAACCACTCGATGCCGGTGCTGGTCAGCAGCAGCAGGCCGAAGCCGCCCAGCCTCAACCAGCGTTGCCGCCCGCCNNGATGCCGGTGGTGCTGAAGCCGGGATCGGCCCCGTTGTGGGTGAGCAGAATCAAGGCCAGCAGCAACGCAGCCGCCCCTACCAGCAAGGCACGGGCTTCGCGCAACAGACGCTGCATGCGGGGCGGCAGGGGTGTGGAAGAACGGGAAGCGGGGCGCGCCATGGGAACTTTGCGAACTGAAGTGCGCTGAATTATACCGGGCTGCCAGCATGGGAACGCTGCCGCCAAGTTTGGTTAGAATAAGCGGCTTTCCCATCGTCCGAGCACAGGCCATGAGCACCCAACATCACAAACTCGTCATCCTCGGTTCCGGCCCCGCCGGCTATTCCGCCGCTGTCTACGCCGCGCGCGCCAATCTCTCCCCCGTCGTGATCACCGGCATGCAGCAGGGCGGCCAGCTGATGACCACCACCGANNCACGCCGAACGCTTCAAGACCGAAATCATCTTCGACCAGATCCACACCGCCAAGCTGACCGAAAAGCCCTTCACCCTGATCGGCGATTCCGGCACCTACACCTGCGATGCGCTCATCATCGCCACCGGCGCCTCGGCCATGTACCTCGGCCTGCCGTCCGAGCAGGCCTTCATGGGCAAGGGCGTGTCGGGCTGCGCCACCTGCGACGGCTTCTTCTACAAGAACCAGGACGTCGCGGTCATCGGCGGCGGCAACACTGCGGTCGAGGAAGCGCTGTATCTGGCCAACATCGCGAAGCACGTCACCGTGGTGCACCGCCGCGACACCTTCAAGTCGGAGAAGATCCTCGTCGACCATCTGATGGAAAAGGTCAAGGAAGGCAAGATCAGCCTCGAACTCGACCACACGCTGGACGAAGTGCTGGGCGACAAGACCGGCGTCACCGGCATGCGCATCAAGAGCACCAAGGACGGCGCGACCAAGGACATCGCGCTGACCGGCATCTTCATTGCCATCGGCCACAAGCCCAACACCGGCATCTTCGAAGGCCAGCTCACGCTGGAGGGCGGCTACATCGTCACCAAGGGCGGCAACAAGGGCAACGCCACCGCCACCAGCATCGAAGGCGTGTTCGCCGCCGGCGACGTGCAGGACCACATCTACCGCCAGGCCGTCACCAGCGCCGGCACCGGCTGCATGGCCGCGCTCGACGCCGAGCGCTACCTGGACGCGCTCGGCAAGGCCTGAGCGGAATCTGGTTCAGCCAGGTGATGCGGGATGAAGCGTGCACGCAACAGCACGCTCGCGCCCGCCTCGTTCGAGGCGCTGGCCCGCATGCGCCGCGTGCTGCGCGAGCAGACCGCCACGCCCGCCTCCCTGCATCAGGCGCNNTCCGCACAAACCCAAACCCGCGGCCGACGGCGCCATGCTGTTCCGCCGCGCCGTCGCCGATGCGACGCCCCTGCCCCCGTCCGATCGCGCGGAGATCGCACGCCCGCGCCCCAAACCCGTTGCTCATCAAAGGCGGGCCGATGAAGCGCAAGTCCTGGTCGATGCCCTGTCCGACCCGTGGGACTGGGAAGCCGCCGTCTCCACCGGCGAGGAATTGTTCTTCTCGCGCCCCGGCGTGCCCACCGCCGCGCTCCGGAAACTGCGCCGCGGCGGCTGGGTCATTCAGGGCGAGCTCGATCTGCACGGTCACACCGGCGACGAGGCTCGCCTCGCGCTGGCCGCCTTCCTCAACCGCTGCATGATCGAGGACCGGCNNGTGCGCATCATCCACGGCAAGGGCCACGGCTCGAAAAACCGCCTTCCGGTACTGAAGAACAAGGTGCGCCACTGGCTGATTCAGCGCGAAGACGTGCTCGCCTTCTGCCAGGCCCGCACCGTCGACGGCGGCGCCGGCGCCGTCATCGTTTTATTGAAATCATCGTCACGTTAAAGAGAGCCCATCATGAGCGAGCCCGTCATCACCGATTTCGAACTGCCCTCCACCGGCAGCACCCCCTTCAAGCTGTCCGACCACCGCGGCCAGAACGTCGTCGTGTATTTCTACCCCAAGGACAACACCTCCGGCTGCACCCTCGAAGGCCAGGAGTTCCGCGATCTGTACGCGGATTTCGCCAAGGCCAACACGATCGTCGTCGGCGTCTCGCGCGACAGCCTGAAATCGCATGAAGGCTTCAAGGCCGCGCAAGGCTTCCCGTTCGAGTTGCTGTCCGACAAGGATGAAACCGCCTGTGAGCTGTTCGGCGTGATGAAGATGAAGAACATGTACGGCAAGCAGGTGCGCGGGGTGGAGCGCAGCACGTTTGTGTTCGATGCAGAGGGGAAACTGGTTAAGAGCTGGCGCGGGTTGAAGGCGCCGGGGCATGCGGCGGAGGTGTTAGGGTTTGTGCAGGGGCTGTGAGTGAGTGGCCCATCCTGCGCCGTTCGCCCTGAGCCTGTCGANNTTCGCTTCACTCGCAATGACAGGCGAAGCTTCATGCGAAGCAAAAAACCGCTCCACCACCTCCAGCTTCCGCGTCCGCGTCATCGCCGGCAGCGCATTCAACAACAAGCGTCCATACGGTTTATCCGCCAACCGCGTGTCGCAAATCATCAGCACCCCGCGATCGGTTTCGGTGCGGATCAGCCGCCCCGCGCCCTGCTTTAAGCTGATCGCCGCGTGCGGCAACTGGTAATCCATGAACGGCTTGCCGCCGTTCTTTTNNTCGGCTTGGGCGATGCGCGCGGCGACGACCGGATCGTCGGGCGGCTGGAATGGGAGCTTGTCGATGATCACCACCGACAGCACGTCGCCGGGCATGTCGACGCCTTCCCAAAAACTTTGACTCCCCAGCAGCACGGCGTTGCCGGCTTTCTGGAAGCGCGCGAGGAGTTCGTTCTTCGGCGCATCGCCCTGCACCAGCAGCGGGTAGTCCCAGCCGCGAAACTTGAAGGCATCGGTCAGCAAGCCGCGCGCCTTCTCCAGCGCGCGCAGGCTGGTGAACAGGATGAAGGCACGGCCCTGGCTGACTTCCAGCACCGGCAGCGCGGCTTCGACGACGGCCTCGGTGAAGTCGGGGGTGTTGGGCGCAGGCAGCCCNNTTCGAAGGGGCTGTCGACGCACAGGGTTTCAGCAGCCTCGATGCCCAAGCGCGTTTTCAGATGTGTGAAGTCGCCGCCGACCGAGAGCGTGGCCGAGGTGAGTATCCACGCCTGCGCGCGCTCGGTGAGCTTGGCGCCGAACATCGCGCCGACCGACAAGGGCGTCGCGTGCAGCAACAGCGAGCTCATCGTGGTTTCGAGCCAGCGCACGCGCGGATGTTCGGGATCGTCGTCGCGCTGCCAGCTGGCCAGGGTCGCCTGCACCGCCTGCGCGCGCTCGAAGCAGTTCTTCAGGTCGGCGTCGCGCTCGGCCTGGGTTTCCAGCAGCTTCGCCGTTTCGTCCAGCGCCGCGCTCATGCTTTTCAGCGCATCCGGCCATTTGTCGTAGCGTGCGAGTTCTGGCACCGTCGCCTTGACCGGGTTCTGCGGAAACGCCAGGCGCAGATCGCGCACGGCCTTGCTTAAATCCTCCGCCGCGCGGCGCAGGGCGGGAAAGTCGCCCGCCTTCACCGCGGCCAGTCGTTTGCTGTCGCCGGCCAGATCGAGCAGCTGCGCGACGGACAGCGTCTCGCCGAAAAACTGCGCAGCGGTTTCGGCGAGCTGATGCGCCTCGTCGAGGATGACGGTGTTGCACGCGGGCAGGAGTTCAGCGACGCCTTCGTCCTTCAGCCACAGATCGGCGAAGAACAGGTGATGGTTGACCACCACGACTTCGGCATCGAGCGCGGCCTTGCGCGCGGCCATCACGAAACAGTCCTTGTAGTGGGCGCATTCGCTACCGAGGCAGGTGTCGCGACTGGAGACGGCGTAGTGCCAGGCGGTGGCGTCCTCGGGGATGCCTTCAGCCTCGGCGCGGTCGCCGCTGGTGGTGGTTTCGGTGAAGCGGGCGATCTTCTGCAGCCACGCCGCATCGTCGCGGTGAGCGAAGCGGCCGTCGCTCAAATTGCGTTGCAGGTGATGATGGCAGATGTAATTGGCGCGGCCCTTCAGCAGCGCAACCTTGACCGGCGATTTCAGCGCGCGCCGCGCGGCCGGCAGGTCGCGATGGAACAACTGGTCCTGCAGCGCCTTGGTGCCGGTGGAGATCACCACCTTACCGCCCGACAGCAGGGCGGGAATGAGGTAGGCCAGGGTCTTGCCGGTGCCGGTGCCGGCTTCGGCCAGCAGCACGCTGTTGGCGGCGACCGCACGTTCGACCGCCTCGGCCATGGCAAGCTGCTGCGGCCGTGCGCGCCAGCCTGGCAGCACTGAGGCGCACGCGCCATCGGGGGAAAATATGTGTTTCAGATCAAACATTCTTAGGCCGGATTTCGGGTCGGAGTGTACCATTCGAGCAAGCAGCCCGATTGGATTGCATCTTGCTTCAAGTTTCCCTGGCTTGCTGACGTTAGTTCAATAGATTCCGCTTTTCGGCCCTGTCATGCGCGCTTACCTGCTATGCCTGCTTTTGTTCGTATTTTCAGCAGCCGCTCACGCGGCCACCGTCGAGCAGGAAATGCGCCCGGGGATCGGAGCCAGTGCCGGATATCTGGTCGGCGAGCGCAGCCAACCTGCCGTGCTGCTGATGCACGGTTTTTTGCAAACGCGCGAATTCCCCACCGTCGCCGCGCTGGCCCGCGGCCTGCACGATGCAGGCTACACGGTTCTGTCCCCCACGCTCAGTCTCAGCATCCCCAACCGGATGCAAAGCCTGGCCTGCGAAGCAGTGCACAAGCACAGTCTGGATGACGACATCGCGGAGATCAGGCGCTGGGTGAGCTGGCTGAAATCGCGTGGCCACCGCTCCATCGTGTTGGTCGGCCACAGCTTTGGCAGCCTGCAGTTGCTGGCCTATCTGTCGCTCAAGCCGGATGTGGCCGTCAAGGGCTACATCGGCACTTCGCTGGTCGAGGCCCAGATCGGCACCAGTGCGCGACCCGAACTGATCGCGAAGCTGGAAGGCCGCATCCAAAACAGGCAGCGTGCGCTGTTCGCCCACGCCCTGTCGTTCTGCAAGAAATATCCCTCGACGCCGGAAGGTCTGCTGTCCTACGTACGCTGGGACCAGGCCCGCGTGCTGGCGGCCCTGAGGCAATCGATGGTAGAAGCGAGACTCATCATGGGCGATGCCGACACCATGCTGGGAGGCGGCTGGCTCCAGGCCCTGCAGCATGTCCAGACGCCCATGGTGGTCGTGAAAGGCGCCAACCACTTCATGGATGGCGAGCATGAATTCGATCTGCTGGATCACACGCTCAGTTTTCTGAAAACCTTCCAGCAGGGCTCTGTCCAATGAAATGGCCTGACGCGATCCCGATCAGGCATATCGCGCTCGCCTTCATCACCGGGCTGATGGTGCTGGTGAGCCTGATCGGGGGCTTTGCCGCCTATCAGACGCGGACGGTCACGCAGAGCCTGGAACGGCAGAACCAGGCCGCGGCACGCTCGGAACTGACTGCTGCGGTCCAGCGCTTACTGAGCCGGACCGAAGAGCAGGCTGCCAATCTGGCGCACTGGGATGAAACCCGGCAACAACTGGTGCTGCCCGAGTACTACCCCTACTGGCGGGACCAGCGGGTATACTAAAGCGGCATTCTGCCCAACCGTCTGGTGCGGACGGCGCTCTACACCCGGACCGACACCCCGCTTGACCCCACCCCCGAAAACAAGCCGATGCCTGCCCGTCTGCCCGCCGGCATCTCGCCTCACCAGCCATCCAGCTGGCTCTCCAAGGAAGCTGCGACGATTGCGCTGTACCACGCGTTTCCGATATACAACGACGAACAGCGGCAAATCCTGCTCGGCCACGGGCTGATCCGGCTCGATTTCATGCCGGCCCTGCTGCGGCAGGATTCGCTCCACTTCACCGACAGTTCCAGCGTCGCCCTGGACCTCAAACCGGGTGAAATGCTGCTCGCGTCGGACCTGTTTTCACGCCTGAGCTTCAGCGCCCGCCCCGATCCCGACCAGATGCGCTTCCAGTCCATTCTGTCTCGCACCCTACTCGCGCTGTTTGTGTTGCTGGTCGCGGCGTCGCTGCTGGGATTCGTGGTGTATAACCGTCTGCTGGTGCGCCCGCTGGGACGGCTATCGCAGGACATCGATGCCATGCAGCACGGCCGTTTCAGCCCTCATCCATCGCGTTCGCAAGCCATGCGCATCGGCGAACTGGAGAACATCCGGCGTTCGCTATACGACTACCAACTGCAGCTGCGCGAGCTGCACGGCTCGCTCGAGCACCAGAACCGCGAATTCCATTCGCAGGCGCGCCAGGACGCGCTCACCGGTTGCCACAACCGGCGCGCTTACGAGGAAGACTGGGAGAATTTCCGCCAGGAACTGAAAACGGCACCGCAGGGCGTGGCATTCCTGCTGTTCGACTGCGACCGGTTCAAGACCATCAACGACACCTACGGCCACGCCAAGGGCGACCGCGTCCTGAGCATCATTGCCGATGCCCTGGTGATGGCACTGCGCGCAAACGATCGCCTGTACCGCCTCGGCGGCGACGAATTCGCCACCTTTCTGTCGCGCACCACGCCCGCGCAGGCCAAGCAGATCGCGCAGCGCTGCCAGAGCCTCCTCGAAGCCTCGTCCTTCACCGATCTGGGAATCAGCGAGCCGGTCGGCATCAGCATCGGCATCGCGTTCTGCGCAGCCGAGCAGCTCGATCAGGTCGACGATCTGCCCAAGCAGGCCGACATTGCGATGTATACAGCCAAGCAGCCCGGCCGCACCCGCATCGCGTTGTATGGCGAGGACACCGAACGGGCCTCGCAGACCCTGGTGGCGAGCCGCGAAACCAGCGCCCTGTTCCAGGCTCTGGCCACCCCCGGCATGATCGAGCTGCACTACCAGTCCATCCACAGCCTGCCGGGTTGCAAGGTGGGGTATTACGAGGCACTGGCGCGCATCCGCTATCGCGATACCCTGATCATGCCCGATGCCTTCCTGCCGGTCGTCAGCAGCCGCCGCCTGGAGACCGAGTTCGACCTCGCCGTGCTGCATCAGGTCGACGCCGACCTGTCGTCGGGCCAGGTGCCCGAGGGGATCGGCGTGTCGATCAACCTGTCCGCCCAGAGCATTTCGCGCCCCGAAATCGTGTCATTCCTGCTGGAGCTGTCGCGTCACAACGCGCTCCACCCGCTCATGCTGGAAATCACCGAAACGTCGCTCATCACGCAAATGGTCGAGGTTCGCACCTATCTCGATCTGCTGCGCACCGTGAACTACCGCATCGCAATGGACGATTTCGGCACCGGCTATTCGCCGTTGCGCTACCTGGTGGATTTGCCGGTTGACGTGGTCAAGTTCGACATCTCGCTGGTCAACAAGCTGGGGCAGGACGACCGCGCCGGCCAGGTGGTGGCCGACTTCGCCCGCATGATGAGCGACGCCGGCTATGTACTGGTCGCCGAAGGGGTGGAAACCGAGGCCGTGCTGCACAAGGTCGAAAGCCTGGGCATTGCGCACGTGCAGGGCTATTTGCTGAGCATGCCCGTCCCGCTGACGGAACTGGCTTCCGCTCTCTCCACTCGGGATACCGATCTCACCTGCAGCGCCTGACGCCGGGCATCAGTGCTTGCCCGAGCGCCAGATGGAAAAAATGATCCACAGGCTGTTGAAAAATGCGATCAGAAATCCCAGCAGGCCGAACAAGGGCAGGCCGAACAGCTGAGGTCCCCCTTCCACGGTCATGATGATGCTGGAGCCCACCACCAGCGAGGCGGTCAGGATGCCCATGGTCAGCCGGTTGCTGGCACTGTCCAGCTGGTGGCCGAACTGGTCCAGCCGCTTCAGGTCGAGATCGATCTTCACCCGGCCCCGCCGCATATCGCGCAGCAGGTGTTGCAGATCGCGCGGCAGATCGGCCACCATCTCTAGCGCTTCACGCACGCTCTTGCGTCCGCGCGCGAATAGCGCCTGCGGGGTGTAGCGCTGCTGGATGATGCGTTCCACGAACGGCGTCACGTGGTCGATCATGTGGAACTCGGGATCGAGCTGCTGCCCCAGCCCTTCCAGCGTGATCAAGGTCTTGAACAGCAGGGTCAGGTCGGCCGGCAGCACCAGATTGTTGTCGCGCATCAACGCGGTGATGTCGTTCAGCAGACCGCCGATCTTCACGTCCTTGAGCTGCAGGTCGTCGTAGCTTTGCAGCAGTTCCGTCACGTCGTAGGCCAGCCGGTCTTCGTCGATCACCGATTCGCCGCTCCAATCGAGCAGCACCTGCAGCAGATCCTGTTCATCCTTGCGCGTCAACGCATGCAGCAGATCGACGATCTGGTTGCGGCGCAGCTGGGTCAGCATGCCCACCATGCCGAAATCGATCATCCCGATGCGGTTGTCTGGCAGGAACAGTACATTGCCTGGATGGGGATCGGCGTGGAAATAGCCGTGCTCCAGCACCATGCGCAGAACCGTGTCGGCACCGCGCGCCGCCAGCAGCTGGGGGTCGAGCCCGCCGGCCCGCAGCATGTCCGGGTACACGCCTGTCTTGCCGACGATCTCTTCCTGCACGTTGACACGGTCGTTGGTGAATTCCCAGTACACCCGGGGAATCTTCACCAGCGGGTCGTCGGCGAAATGACGCGCGAACTGGTCGATGTTGCGCGCCTCCTTGGCGAGGTCGAGTTCGCGCATCAACGAACGACGGAACTGCGAGACGATATGCACCGGATCGTAACGCCGGGAATCCGGCACTTCGCTTTCCAGCAATTTGGCAGCGTGTTCCAGGATGCGCAGGTCGGCCCGGATCACGCCCTCGATTCCAGGGCGGCGCATCTTGACGACGACCGGCGTGCCGTCCTTGAGGGTGGCGCGGTACACCTGCGCGATGGAAGCGGCCGCCAGCGGCACCGGATCGAAGGCGGCGAACACCTCGGCGGGTTCGCCCTTGATCGCGGCCACCAGTTCGGGGTGCAGAAGCTCGTAGGGCACTGCAGGCACCTGGCTGTGCAGTTTTTCGAATTCGGCAATCCAGTGCGGCGGAAACATGTCCACCCGCGTCGCCAGCACCTGTCCCAGTTTGACGAAGGTCGGCCCCAACTCCTCGAGTGCGCGACGGATGCGCACCGGCGCCTCGAGCTGGCTGATTTCGCTGGTGCTGTGCCAGTGCAGCACCCGCCCGGCACGTTCCAGCGCACCACTGATGCCGAGGACGCGCACCAGGTCGCCCCAGCCATAGCGGATCATCACCGAGGCAATTTCATGCAATCGCGGCAGGTCGCGCACGACCGAAATGGTTTCCCAGAGCATCG
Organism: Thiobacillus sp.; assembly: GCA_003510325.1. Taxonomy (GTDB): domain Bacteria; phylum Pseudomonadota; class Gammaproteobacteria; order Burkholderiales; family Thiobacillaceae; genus Thiobacillus. The sequence goes on from DONB01000015.1 coordinate 13,087, forward strand.
TTATTGTTTGTAATCAGTCATGCCGAGAGTGTACCCGCAAGGGGCACGCCGGATTCGTAAGCCGCTGAAGCGGCAACGACTCCGCTGTAGCTGCAGGCGGTGCAGCGAAGGCATTTCCGCTGCCTGTCGAGCTCGATCAGGAGCGCAGGCGCTCGCTCTGCCGCTTGAGCGAATCGGACAGCGCTTCAAGAATGCCGCTCGCCACCTGCGACAGACGCTCGGTGGCGGTGCTGGCCGATTCGCTCAGCCCGGCGCGCCCGGCCTCGGTCCCGGTTTTCACGCCCCTGGACAGCTGCTCCAGCGACGCGCGCACCTGCTCGCCGGTGCGCGTGCCGCTGTGCTTCAGGTGCTCGCTCAGGGTCTCGAGCTCCTCCTTCAGCTTGCCGCCGGACTGTTTGGCCGTCTGCTTCAGCGTGTCGACAAACTGCGCCTCCAGATCGCGCAACTGTTCCAGGCTAGCTTTCAGTTCGTTGTCCTTGAACGCCTTCCCCTGTTCGGCCGCTTCGCGCAGGGTATAGGACGCGGCCTGGGCCGCACTGCCGACGGCGTCGTCGAGGCCGGACACGGCCTGCTTGAGTCCGTCCGTGATCTCGCCGCCGCGTGCGGTCAGCCCGCTCCCGACGCCGGCAGTGATCGTGCTGACGATCTCGCGCAGGTCGTTCAGGGCCAGCCGACGTTCGTGCAGCGCACGTGCAGCCAGGTCGCGCACCCGCTCGCGCAGGTCGGGGCCGGAGGCCGCCGCGGCTGCCTCATCGTGCCATTGCGCCAGCTGGGAATTTNNGAATTTTCGGGGATACTGGTTTCACTCGAGGCGGGGGGGGATGTGTCATTCATGGTGGCGTCCTCAAAATCAAGATTTCCCGGATATGTCCGTTTTCTGGTTCAACTATAGATGCTGATCGCTATCCCATGAAGGCTGTCGCACTCTTCCTGCTGGCTGCGCTGATGGTACTGCCCGTCCGCGCCAGCACGCCCGAAGATATTCCGATGTATGCCGTCAGTCTGGTCGGCAGCCCCTACCGTCTGGGCGGCACCTCGCCCGAAACCGGGCTCGACTGCAGCGGCTTCGTCGGCTTCCTGTTCCGCAAGGAGGCAGGTCTCGAGCTGCCGCGCTCCACTCGCGAGCTGATCAACCTCGACGCACCGGTGGTCAAGCGCAACGAGCTGGAACCCGGTGACGTGGTGTTCTTCAACAACCGTGGCCGTGGCCGGGTCAGCCACGCCGGCATCTACATCGGCGATGACCAGTTCATCCACGCTTCCAGCAG
>DONB01000008.1 GCA_003510325.1 Thiobacillus sp.
CGAAGACCCCGGCGCCGAACTCGCGCGGCTTTTTGCTTAGCCAGATTCAAGATTCAAGTTGCAGGATTCAAGAGACAAGGTTTTCCTTGAATCTTGCAACTTGAATTCTGAACCTCGCGCAGCGTAGCTGCGCGTCAGCGCTTGCCGCCGAAAATGCTTCCCAGCACGCCGCGGATGATTGCGCGGCCGACCTGACTGCCAATCGAGCGGGCGGCGGATTTGGCCATCGCCTCGACCGCGCCTTCGCGGCGTCCGCCGCGTCCGCCCAGGATGTCGCCGAGTATTCCGCCGCCGCCGGCGGTNNGTCGCTGCCTGGGCCTGCGCCGCCGCTGCCTGTGCGGCCTGCTCGGCGCGCGCCTTGAGAATTTCGTGGGCCGATTCGCGGTCGACGGTCTTGTCATAGACGCCGGCGACCAGCGAGGACTGCATCAGCTGCCGGCGCTGGGCGTCGGTGATCGGTCCGATCTGACCTTGCGGCGGCACGATGTAGGCGCGCTCCACCATGCCCGGGCGGCCCTTGGCGTCGAGAAAGGACACCAGCGCCTCGCCCACGCCGAGTTCGGTGATGGCGGTCGCTTCGTCCAGGTCCGGATTGTCGCGCATGGTCTCGGCGGCGGCCTTGACGGCTTTCTGGTCGCNNTGCTGGATGCGGTTGCCGAGCTGACCGAGCACGCTGTCGGGAATGTCCAGCGGGTTCTGCGTCACGAAATAGACGCCCACGCCCTTGGAGCGGATCAGGCGCACCACCTGCTCGATCTTGTCGGTCAGCGCCTTGGGCGCATCATCGAACAGCAGATGCGCCTCATCGAAGAAGAAGACCAGCACCGGCTTGTCGGGGTCGCCGACCTCAGGCAGCGTCTCGAACAGTTCGGACAACAGCCATAGCAGGAAGGTCGCATAGAGTTTCGGACTCTGCATCAGCCGGTCGGCGGCCAGGATGTTGACGACGCCGCGACCGCGGTCGGTCTGGATCAGGTCGTCGATATTGAGCATCGGCTCGCCGAAGATCTGCTCGCCGCCCTGCGACTCCAGGGACAAAAGGCCGCGCTGGATGGCGCCGATCGACGCTGAGGAGACATTGCCGTATTCGGTGGTGAACTGCTTGGCGTTCTCGCCGACGAAGGCGAGCATGGTGCGCAGGTCTTTCAGATCGAGCAGCAGGAGGCCGTTGTCGTCGGCCACCTTGAACACCAGGTTGAGGACGCCGCTCTGGGTGTCGTTGAGATCGAGCATCCGGGCGAGCAGCAGCGGCCCCATGTCGGAGACGGTGGCGCGCACCGGATGGCCGGCCTCGCCGAACGGATCCCACAGCGTGACCGGGTAGCCCCGATGTTCGAAGCCTTCGAGCTTCAGCATGTCGACCCGTTCGGCGACCTTGGCATTGCCGCCGCCCGGCTGCGAAATGCCCGACAGGTCGCCCTTCACGTCCGACATGAAGCAGGGAACGCCTATGCTGGAGAAGTGTTCGGCCAGCGTCTGCAGGGTGACGGTCTTGCCGGTGCCGGTGGCGCCGGTGACGAGACCATGGCGGTTGGCCATCTGCGGCAGCAGGTGGAGATCGGTGGCAGCGTTCCTGGCGATGAGCAGCGGTTCGGTCATGAGGGCTCCTGTGTGTCGGACATCCGGGCTTTCGCGGGCCTCAGCCCGCAGAAAGTCGTAGTCCCTTTTTTGGGGATGCGGGGATTCTAGCGAGTTCGGCGGGGCGGCGGGCCAGGCAATGTATAGAAGGGTTCGCTAATATTCCGGGGATTATCGCGGTATCAAAAATGACAGGGGGCAGCGTGACAGCGAAACAGCAGGTGCATGAAATCGTCATCGTCGGCGGCGGCGCGGGCGGGCTGGAGCTGGCGACCCGTCTGGGCGACAAGCTGGGCAGGAAGAAGCGCGCGAACATCACGCTGATCGACGCCTCGCCTTCGCATATCTGGAAACCGCTGCTGTACGAAGTCGCGGCGGGCAGCCTCGACTCCTACGCCGAGCGGCTGGAATACCTGGCGCAGGGGCACTGGCACGGCTTCACCTTCCGCCTCGGCCGCATGGACGGCCTCGACCGCGCGCGCCAGGAGATCAGCGTCGCGCCGACGCTGGATGAAGCGGGCGTCGAAATCATTCCGCGCCGCAGCTTTCATTACGACACGCTGATCATCGCGGTCGGCTCGGTCGGCAACGACTTCGGCGTGCCGGGGGTGAAGGAACACTGCATCATGCTCGACACCCCCGAGCAGGCGCGCGAATTCCATCGCCGCCACATCAACGCCTGCCTGCGCGCCAACACCCAGACCGAGGCGGTCGCGCCTGGCCAGCTCACTGTCGGCATCGTCGGCGCCGGCGCCACCGGCGTCGAACTCGCCGCCGAACTGCACGACACCACGCGCGAACTGTCGGCCTACGGCATGGACAACATCGAGCCCGACAAGAGCCTGAAGCTGCTGATCGTTGAAGCCTCCGACCGCATCCTGCCGGGGCTGCCGCCGCGCCTGTCGGCCGCCGCCGCCGAGCGCCTGGCCGAGCTGGGGGTGGAAATGCACACCAACGAGCGGATCGTCGAAGTGCGCGCCGACGGCATGCTGACCGCCGACGGCAAGCTCATCCCTGCCAGCATGATGGTGTGGTCGGCCGGCATCAAGGCGCCCGATTTCCTGAAGGACATCGATGGCCTGGAAACCAACCGGATCAACCAGCTGGTGGTGCGCTCGACGCTGCAGACGACGCGCGACGACAACATCTTCGCATTCGGCGATTGCGCTGCCTGCGCGATGCCGGACGGCAAGGGCTTCGTGCCGCCGCGTGCACAGGCCGCGCACCAGCAGGCCAGCATGCTGGTGAAGTCGATCTGCCGCCGCTTCCGCGGCCAGTCCCTGCCCGAGTATGTCTATCGCGATTACGGCTCGCTGGTCGCGCTGGGCCGCTTCTCCACCGTCGGCAACCTGATGGGGGGGCTGTCCGGCGGCAGCATCATGATCGAGGGCGCGATGGCGCGACTGGTGTACTGGTCGCTGCACAAGATGCACGAGATCGCACTGCACGGCTGGTTCAAGACTTCGCTGACCACGTACGCCCACTTCATCAGCACGCCGACGCGGGCGCGGATCAAGTTGCACTGACTTGGCCATTGTTTGCTCGGAGCCTGTCGAAGGGCGCTCTACGTTGTAAAGAGGTGTTTGCAGGACTGCTGTCCGTTGGCCGGGGGTAGCCCGGC
>DONB01000061.1 GCA_003510325.1 Thiobacillus sp.
GGGAAGGCACGGGCAGCATGGCTGCCGCCGAACGCGGCCGGCGTCGCGTCGAACGCGGCCGACGCGTTCTGCGGCATGCCCGCGTACTGCATGGCCGGGGCCGGCTGCATGGCCGGGGCCGGCGCGTTGCGGCGCATGAAGACGCGGAACAGCATGAACGCGGCCATCGCCAGCAGCGCCAGCATCAGGAAGTTGGCCATTCCCTCGCCCAGTCCCAGGTGCGAGAACAGCGCGGCCAGNNGGCCCATCCAGGAACGCTTCTGCGGCGTGCTCGTCGACGTGCCTTGCTGCTGGCGCTGCGGCGTCGGCGCGGCATCCTGCTTGGCCGGCGCGCTGCGCTGCATGCCGAAGGACTTGCTGCCGCCCAGGCGCTTGGCCTCGGCGTCATGGGCGGCGAGGCCGAAGCTGAGAAATACGGCGAACAGGCTGATGAGGAAGGTTTTCACGAGGAGGCTCCGTAAGGTCAACGATACCGGGTATGGTGGGGCATACCCGGAGGCGGTGAAAAGTCGATTTTTATACCCGGATTATTCGAAATTTTCGATTTGTCGATGCGGAAAATCAGTTTCCGCCTGATGCACGCACGGCGCGGCTGCGGCTGTGCACCGCCTCGACCAGTACAGCGACGTTGTCCGGATTGGTGAACTGCGAAATGCCGTGGCCGAGGTTGAACACATGGCCGGGATGGTTGCCGTAGCTGTCGACGATGCGATGCGCTTCGGCGCGGATGCTTTCGGGCGTGCCGTGCAGGGCGCAGGGATCGAGGTTGCCCTGCAAGGCCACCTGGGCGCCGACGCGACGGCGCGCCTCGCCGATGTCGAGGGTCCAGTCGAGTCCCACCGCGTCGGCGCCGATACCGGCCATGGCTTCCAGCCAGTTGCCGCCGCCCTTGGTGAAGATGATGCTGGGGATGCGGCGGCCTTCGCGTTCCTTGATCAGGCCGGCGATGATGCGCTCCATGTAGTCGAGCGAAAATTCCTTGTACGCGTGCGGGGTGAGGCTGCCGCCCCAGGAATCGAAAATCATCACCGCCTGCGCGCCGGCCTCGATCTGCGCATTCAGATAGTCGATCACCGCGCGGGTGTTCACTTCGAGGATGCGGTGCAGCAGATCGGGGCGGCTGTACAGCATGGTTTTGATGTGGCGGTAGTCGTCCGAGCTGCCGCCCTCGACCATGTAGCAGGCCAGGGTGTAGGGGCTGCCCGAAAAGCCGATCAGCGGCACCGAGCCGTCCAGCGCGCGGCGGATGCTTCTGACGGCGTCCATCACATAGCCGAGCTTGTCGGTTGGATCGGGTGCGGAAAGGTCGCGGATTTCCCACTCGTCGCGCAGCGGGCGCTCGAAGCGCTGTCCTTCGCCCTGCGAGAAATAAAGCCCGAGGCCCATCGCGTCGGGCACGGTGAGAATGTCGGAAAACAGGATCGCGGCGTCGAGCGGATAGCGCGCAAGCGGCTGTAGCGTCACTTCGGTCGCCAGGTCGGGCGTCTTGCACAGGGTCAGGAAATCGCCGGCACGGGCGCGGGTGGCGTTGTATTCCGGCAGGTAGCGGCCGGCCTGGCGCATCAGCCAGAGCGGGGTGTAATCGGTGGGCTGGCGCAGCAGCGCGCGCAGAAAGGTATCGTTCTTGAGGGCGGACATGGCTGAGGCCACAAAAAAGGGCCAGGACGCAAAGCCGGCATTTTAGCAGGCTTGGCGCCGCTGGCCCGGGTACATCAGTCGGTCAGCTGCGGCGGAAGCGCCACTCGCCGCGACCGGACGGGCAGGCCAGCATCTCGCGCGGCTTGCCGGCCATCGACCACCAGGGCGGCATGGCGGCAGCCGTTGCGGGCGTCGCCGCGCGACGTGAAGTGGTAGCTGTGGCCGCTGCTGCGCCATTCCACCGGCACACCGGGGCGCCCAGTTCCAACGCATGTCCCATGCAAGCGCGGTCGCGCTCGTCCATGCTGTCGCCGATGGCGTGCCCCGCCACCGCGCCGAACACGCGGTCGTCGTGCCTGGCCACCTGAGCGCCGATCACGGCGCCNNGCCCCCTGAGCGCCGATCACGGCGCCGGTCATGCCGCCGATGACCGCACCGATTTCGTCACGATGCAGAGGCCGGACGAAATGCCATGGTCGCGGACATAGACCACCCCGCTTTTGCCTTGGTAGTGCCGGGCTTGATGGTCCTTCTTGTAATAGCCGTGCGCCGGGGCATGGTCGGACGGATCGGCGAACACCGGGTTTGCAGCCAGAGTCGTGGCCGAACCAGGGTGACAGGGGGGGCTTCATGGTTTGCTTTTCGTTTCGTGCGCAATGAATTCGGGGATGGGCTGCAGGGCGCCGCGCGCCGAAGCAGCGCCCGTTTCGCTCAGTTGAATCGATGGTCGTAGCCGTAGGCCTGGCGCGCCTGGCGGTCATGCCTTTCCACCTTGATGTTGCGGTGGGCCAGGTCTAGCGCGCGGTCGAGGCGCTGGAATTCGCGCGCATCGATCCGGCCGTCTGCGCGGAAACGCTGTTCCATGGTTCGGATGGCGTGCTGCTCACGCATCAGTCCGCGGAATTCGTAGCGGGTGAGCTGGCCCGAGCGCATCCCGGCCTGAATGCGGTCCATCTGCCGGTCCTGGCGTGCATTGATCTGCTGGCCATATGCCCGGGTTTGCTGATAAGCCTGCTTGTGGCCGTAGCCGCCTCGATCCCAATCGGCCTGTGCGCTGGTGGCGATCAGGCCGAGAGCCAGTGCGCCAAGAACGGATTTCGTCAAAATGCTTTTCATGATGTTGCTCCTGTTCTGTTGTGAAATGTCGCTGCATCAGCCGACACCTGCACTTTAGGGGCGCTGTGTAAGGGCCATGTTTGAGGCGGGTAACGAGGTGTAACGCTATGTAACTGCGATGCGGGGCTCAAGTTTTGCCGAGACCTGCCGATTCATCCGGCTGACCCGGCAAAATCCCCCTCCTGACACCCGGTTTCCTGCCTCTGACTAGGGCCTTTGGGCAAATCGGGCTGAATCGCGGGCCGATATATTAGTAGGTTAGAATCCGCCGCTTTGTTAATTTAACTGCCTCGTAGGAGAACCTGATGCAACTGAAGAAACTCGTGGCCAGCGCGGCCGCGGTGGGCATGTCTGTGCCTGCGATCGCTTACGCCACCAATGGCATGCTGATGGAAGGCTACGGGCCCATCGCCGCCGGCATGGGCGGCGCCGCCATGGCGTATGACAACGGCACGGCCGCGATGGCGAACAATCCGGCGACGCTCGCCTTGATGGCGGACGGCAGCCGCATCGACCTCATGCTCGGCCACGTCGGCCCCGACGTCTCGGTCCCGGGAATGAAGGGCACGTCCTCGGCGGATGCCTTCTACATGCCCGCTTTCGGCTACGTTAAAAAGCAGGGCAAGCTGGCCTATGGCGCCGGTCTTTACGGCCAGGGCGGCATGGGCACCGAATACGCCGACGGCGACATGGCGCAGGTAAGCGTGGGCCGACTGATTTTCCCGCTGGCGTATTCTGTCAACGAGCGCTTCAGCATCGGCGGTAGCGTCGACATCGTGTGGGCAGGGATGGATCTGGTTGCCGACCTGAATGGGAGTCCGCTGACCAAAGAGATCAATTTTAAGGACGGCAGCGACTTTAGCGGCCAGGCCAAGGGCTATAGCGTGGCGGCCAAGCTCGGCTTCACCTACAAGCTGAATGACGCCCTCACGGTCGGCGGCGTCTATCAGACGGCCGGCAACTTGCCCGACCTCAAGGACGGCGCCTATAAGGTGGAAGGCTTTGACATGCCACCTATCGTCGGCCTGGGCTTGGCCTGGCAGGCGAACGAACGACTCATGGTCGCGGCCGACCGTNNCCATTTATCAGAATGGTGCAGTGGTTGCACCGTTCCAACAGCATTGGGATGACCAGATCGTGGTCTCGCTGGGTCTAGCCTATCAGTTCACCGACGCCTTTACCGGACGGGTGGGCTATAACCACGGCAAGAATCCGATTCCCGATCTGAACGTCAATTATCTGTGGCCGGCAATCGTCGAGGACCATTACACTGTGGGCTTCGGCTACGCGTTCAGCAAGCAGTCGCAACTCAATTTCGCGCTAAGCTATGTGCCGGAAGTCAACGTGACCAGTGGCCCGATGACCATCGAGCACAGCCAGATGAACTGGCAACTGATGTACAGCTATTCGTTCTGACCATTCGGCCAGGACGCACAAAGCCGGGGGCGGATGCCCCCGGCTTTTTTTGCCCGATCGATCAAGGTTTCTGCAGGTCTTCGCCGAGTTGCTCGATCTTCTCGCCAGCCTGATCGCGGGCCTCGTCCAGGCTGCGTCCGGCTTCCTGCGCCGGCCCCGGCTCGGTCGTGACATCGTCGACCAACTCGCCGGCTTCTTCCTTCATCTCCTGCATCGCCTGGTCGACCTGTTCGCCTGCCTTCTCGGCCGGGCCCTTGCTGTCGCAACCGTTGAGGATCAGCAGGCTGGTCAGCAACGCCAGCACGGCGTAGGAGGCATGCCAGGGGTGGCTGCGTTTAGATCCGGCCGGAAGGGCGTGAGGCATTCCGGTACCGGCGCCGCTCCATTCATAGAGTTGCATGTGTTCGTCATCCAGATGATGAGACATCGCGTGCATATCCATTCTCCTTGCGGGTTGGGTCAATCGGCCGCGGACATGCCGCGGACCGGTCGGCTCATGGGCGTGGCGATCAACGCTTGATTAACAGGGCGTTCCTGACACCCTTCACGCCTTCCACGCTGCGCGCGATTTTTTCAGCCTGAGCGATCTGCGTCGGCGTGTCGACCCAGCCGGCGAGTTGCACCATGCCCTGGTGGGTTTCCACGTTCACCTCCAGCCCCTTCACGCCTTCGTCTTTCAGGATCAGCGCCTTGATCTTGGCGGTAATCACGGCGTCATCGATGTATTTCCCGGCCTGGAGGCGATCGTTGTTGGCAATGGCCTTGGTGTATTCGTCGTCGCTCAGACGCCGGTCGCGGTTGGCGTCGCCCTCATGGAAGGCCTGTTCAACGCCGCCTTTTTCCTGAAACTCCTGCAGGCTGACCATGTTGTCGCCATTGCCGTCCGCGGTCTTGAAGCCGGGCATCACCGTCGGTGCGGCCAGCGCCGAGGCGGTAGTGAAGACGCTCAGAGCGCCGGCGAGCGACAGATCCAGAATGCGCGTATTGATGGTTTTCATGCTGATCTCCTGTTGTTGAAACGATGCGAATGCAAGTGCACTCGACATGGCCTCAGCGACGACCGTGCCAGCTAAGTTTTTATAAATAAAATCATATGGATACACCTGTATTCCGGTCTTGGATGGGTATAGACCCGGCACTGGGCGCGCCTGTTTGTCTCCATGCGGCGACAGAATGCGATGGAATTCTCTCGAACATTGTTTTTATTGAATTATTTTGTCCCCGGTCAGCGACATCAGCATGTGGGGCCCCAAAAGTCCGCAAAAAAAGGGAGCCAAGGCTCCCCTGGTTCGCCGCAACGGAATTAAACCGTCGGCGGTCGGCGACCGGTGACCAGCAGGACCAGAAATACCACCAGACCGACGATAAACAGCACTTTGGCGATCCAGGCGGCGGTGCCGGCCAGCCCGGCAAAACCGAAAATCCCGGCAATGATGGCGACGATCAGAAACGAAATAGCCCATCCGAACATGGTGTCCTCCTCTAAAAGTTTACGTGGCGTGCCCGAGGGCGCACCCTCACCTTTGCAGAGGTCGTGCCAAATCCGGAGTCTCGTTATAAATCAATGGCTTGTCTGGATGCGTGGGTATCGGNNTATCGGAGGCGTTTTCGTCCAGGCGAAGGCGTCGTCTGCGCCCGACATTCAGGCGTGGTCGTCGCGGTCCTTGAACAGGGCGGGGGTGAGGCCGTGGCGTTGCAGCAGCCGGTACACCTCGGTGCGGTTGCGTCCGGCCAGCCGGGCCACTTCGCTGACCTGGCCGCGGGTGAGCTTGAGTAGCGTGATGAGGTAGTCGCGTTCGAAGGCATTGCGTGCCTCGGCCAGCGGCTGGATCTCGGCGGGCTTGTCGCGCAGCGCGCGCGCCACCAGGCNNTCGCGCCGCTCGCGCAGCGGCGGCAGTGACAGGGTAACCACGTTGAGGCGGTAATACAGGTCTTCGCGGAATTCGCCGCTGACGATCGCTTCTTCCAGGTTGCGGTGGGTAGCCGACAGGATGCGCACGTCGACGGGCCGCGTTTCGGTCGCGCCGACCGGCCGTACCTCGCCTTCCTGCAGCACGCGCAGCAGCTTGACCTGCAGCGGCGCAGGCATGTCGCCGATCTCGTCGAGGAACACGGTGCCGCCCTCGGCGCTGAGGAACAGGCCGGCATGGTCGCGCCCCGCGCCGGTGAAGGCGCCCTTCACGTGGCCGAACAGCTCCGATTCGAGCAGTTCGGCCGGAATCGCGCCGCAGTTGATTGCGACGAAGGGCTTGGCGTGGCGCGGACTGGCGCGGTGGATCGCGCGCGCCAGCAGTTCCTTGCCGGTGCCCGATTCGCCCTGGATCAGCAAGGAAGCCTCGCTTTGCGCGGCCAGCCGTACTTCGGCCAGCAGCGCTTCCATCGCCGGGCTGGCGGTGACGATTTCGTTGCGCCAGCTGTCGTCGCCCGCATCGGCGCTGCTGCCGGCGAGCCGGGTGGCGCGCTTCAGGAGGTCGATCAGCGTGGGGGCATCGTAGGGTTTGGTCAGATAGCCGAACAACCCATGCTGGGTGGCAGCCACTGCGTCCGGGATGGTGCCGTGTGCTGTCAGCACGATCACCGGCAGCGCCGGGTCGCGCGCATGGATGGCGCGAAACAGCGCCATGCCGTCCATGCCGTCCATCTGCATGTCGGTCAGTACGGCGTCGGGCCGGGCCAGCGCCAATTGCGCCAGCGCCGCCTCGCCGCTGTCGACTGTCTCCACCCTGAATCCATTGGCCTCCAGCCGCAGCGTGATCAGCTCGCGCAGTGCCGCGTCGTCGTCCACCACCAGAATGCAGGGTTTTTTCATGGCGTCTTCGAGGCTCCGTTACGCTGCTGCAGCGATTTTTCCAGCGCCTTGATCTGGTCGAGCTTGTCCTGCAATTCCTGCGCGCGCGTGGTCTGCTGCTTGAGGTCGATACGCGCCTTGAGCGACTTTTTCAGCAGGTCGAGCAAGGCCTGCGTGCGGGCATCGGGTTCGGCGAGGGTATTCAGAATTTTGAGGCTGCGCTCCAGCGACTCGGTGTTGTCCTCGCGTTCGAGCAGTGCAGCCAGCTGGAAGCGTTTCGCGGCGTCGAGGCGGCGCATGCTTTCCAAAACGGCCAGCTCGCGACGTCGCTGCTCGGCCGTCAAGCCGTCCACCCGTGACAGTTCACCCAGCAGCGCTGGCGCGCCCGCCTCGCCCCGACTGAGGGGGGCCGGGTATTCAATCGGGGTGGCACATGCACCCAACGTCAGAAACAAGCCAGCGATAAAAAGAGATTTCAATGTCATTGCGGCATGGGCCAGGTTAAACGGAAACAGGTCGACCAGGGCGGGACATCGACCACTTCGACCGTACCGCCTGCGGTCAGCATCGATTCGCGCACGATCGACAAGCCCAGCCCGCTGCCCTTGACCGTACTGGCAGGCTGCCGTGCGCCCTGGAAAAACGGCTCGAACACGCGGCTGCGATCGGCCTGCAGGATGCCGCTGCCCTGATCACACACCCACAGCGTCACCGCGCCATCGGCAGGCGCGCTCCTGACCAGGATGCGGCCGCCCTCAGGGCTGAATTTGATCGCATTGGACAGCAGGTTGTCGAGTACGGTTTCCAGCTGGTTGCGTTCGGCGTGCAGCGTGGGCGCGTCGAGCTGTGTTTCGATCCGGATGCCGTGCGCCTCGAGCGCCAGCCGCTGCCGCGTCAGCACGCCGGCGAGCACCCCTGCCAGCGCCTGCGGCGTGGTCGTCGGCAGCGCAGGGTCGCGCACCATGCTGCCGTAGCGGATCAGGTCTTCGATACGCTTTTGCAGATCGCGGCTGCCGCTGTCNNGCGAGGCGAGCGGGGTTTTCAGTTCGTGCGACACATGGCGCAGGAAGCGCAGCTTCTGGTCTTCCAGCGCCTGCAGGCGCTGACGCAGCCAGTCGACTTCGCGACCCAACTCGACGATGTCCTGCGGCCCGCTGATCGCCGGCAACGGGGAGAGGTCGGCCTGGCCGAGCTGCTGGATCGAGGCCTTGAGCTGCTTGATCGGGCGGTTGATCATCCAGGAAAACACCGCGGCCAGCAGCAGCGTCAGCGGAATCAGCGCCAGGGCCAGCACGATCAGGCGTTGCCGGGTGGCCTGCACGGTCGCCTCGAGCGCCTGAAGTTCTCGCTGCACCGCCGCATCGGCCTGGGCAAGCAGGGTGCGCGCGTTTGCATCCAGCGCATCGAATGCGGGAGCGAGCGCATGGAAGCGGTCGCTGTCGAGAAAGGCGCCGGGTCGCATCTGCCGATAGAGCGTGCGGCTGCTTGCCTGAAGCGCGGCCACAGTGGTGTGCGACGGCGCATCGACGAGCTGCGTGTCGAGTCGCGTCAGCTGGGTTTGCAGCTCGCTGAAGCGGGTTCGCAAGGCGGGGCCGAACTCGGCGTCCTGCAGCAGATGGTATTGTCCGGCGGCGCGCTGCAGCTGGCTGACCGATTCGACGATCAGCCGCACGTCGCGCGTGATGGCGAGGCTGGTGCGGGTGAACTGGCGCTGGGTGTCGGCCACGCCCTGCAACACGTGCACCGCGTTGATCAGGCCGCTCGCCAGCGGCACGATCAGCACGCCCATCGCGACGATGACGAGGATGGTAAACGAACGGGGATAGTAGGGGCCAGCAAGCATCCGGATGAAGGTCGTTGGCAATGTCGCAGCATACCCCGACGGGCGAGCCCGATGGCGGCCGCCGCCATCGGGCATGCGGCGTGTTTACAGCAGATCGAGGTAGGCGAGGATGCCCTTGGCGGCCTCGCGGCCTTCCCACACCGCGGTCACCACGAGGTCGGAGCCGCGCACCATGTCGCCGCCGGCGAAGATTTTCGGGTTGGCGGTCTGGAACGCATGCTGCTGGCCGCTGGCGATCACGCGGCCGCCCTGGTCGATCGCAATCTTGTGATCGGCGAACCACGGCTGCGGATTGGGGCGGAAGCCGAAGGCCACGATGACGCGGTCGGCGGGGATGATTTCCTCGGAGCCGGNNGTGCGGCGGCCGCGCGCGTCGGGCGGGCCGAGCTCGGTGGTCACCAGTTTGACGCCCTCGACCTTGCCGTTGCCGACGATTTCGACCGGCTGGCGGTTCCACAGGAAAGCCACGCCTTCTTCCTTGGCGTTGCCGACCTCGCGCTTGGAGCCGGGCATGTTCTTCTCGTCGCGGCGGTAGGCGCAGGTGACCGAGGCCGCACCCTGGCGGATGCTGGTGCGGTTGCAGTCCATCGCGGTGTCGCCACCGCCCAGGACCACCACGCGCAGGCCTTTCATGTCATGAAAGACTTCGTCTTCCTTGGACAGATCGAGGCATTTGCGCACGTTGGAGATCAGGAAGGGTAGCGCTTCCAGCACGCCGGGCAGGTCTTCGCCGGGGAAGCCGCCCTTCATGTAGGTGTAGGTGCCCATGCCCATGAACACGGCGTCGTATTCGTCGAGCAGGGACTGCATCGACACGTCGCGGCCGATGTCGGTGTTGAGACGGAACTCGACGCCCATGCCTTCCAGCACTTCGCGGCGACGCGTCATCACCCATTTTTCCATCTTGAACTCGGGGATGCCGAAGGTGAGCAGGCCGCCGATCTCGTCGTAGCGGTCGAACACCACCGGCTTCACGCCGTTCCTCGCCAGCACGTCGGCGCAGCCCAGGCCGGCGGGGCCGGCGCCGATGATGGCGACCTTCCTGCCGGTCGGCACCACGTTCGACATGTCGGGGCGCCAGCCGGCCTTGAAGGCTTCCTCGGAAATGTATTTCTCGATCTGGCCGATGGTTACCGCGCCAAAGCCGCCCGTGTTCGGGCCGCCGCCGACGGCTTCGCCGAAGCCGTCGGTATTGAGGGTGCAGGCGCCTTCGCACAGGCGGTCCTGCGGACAGACGCGGCCGCACACTTCAGGCAGCGAGTTGGTCTGGTGGGAGAGCTCGGCGGCTTCGAACAGGCGGCCTTCGGTCACCAGCTTGAGCCAGTTCGGAATGTAGTTGTGCACCGGGCACTTCCACTCGCAATACGGATTGCCGCAGCCGAGGCAGCGGTCAGCCTGTTCCTGCGCGTGCGCCGTGTCCATCAGCGCGTAGATTTCGCGGAACTCGTGCTTGCGCACCGCCGCTTCGGTCTTGTCGCCGTCGCGTCGCGCCTGCTTCAAAAACTGAAATACGTCACCCATTTTTATGCTTCCACTGCTTCACGTGACTGGCCGGGAATGTCCTCGACCAGGTCTTCAATTGAAATCCGCTTCGGCTTGACCAGCCAGACGCGTGCCAACGTGGCGTCGAAATCGGCCAGCAGGGCCTTGGCGCGCGCGCTGCCGGTGAGCGCCAGGTGACGCTCGATCTGCGCCTTGAGGAAGACGCGG
>DONB01000169.1 GCA_003510325.1 Thiobacillus sp.
ATCGAGTTCGACTATTGCTGCGTCCACGCCTGCTTCGCGCTGGCCGAGGCGGGCTACGAGACCATCATGGTCAATTGCAACCCGGAGACCGTGTCGACCGACTACGACACTTCCGACCGTCTGTACTTCGAGCCGCTGACGCTGGAAGATGTGCTCGAGATCGTGCGCATCGAGAAGCCTTTCGGCGTGATCGTGCAATACGGCGGACAGACGCCGCTGAAGCTGGCGCGCGATCTGGAAAGGAACGGCGTGCCGATCATCGGCACCAGCCCCGACATGATCGACGCCGCCGAGGACCGCGAGCGCTTCCAGCAGATGCTACACGACCTGGGCCTCAAGCAGCCGCCCAACCGCACCGCGCGCAATCCGGAGAGCGCGATCCGCATGGCCGAGGAAATCGGCTATCCGCTGGTGGTGCGTCCTTCTTACGTGCTGGGCGGACGCGCGATGGAAATCGTGCGCGAGGAAGCCGATCTGCGCCGCTACATGACCGAGGCGGTCAAGGTGTCGAACAAGTCTCCGGTGCTGCTCGACCGTTTTCTGAATGACGCGATCGAAGTCGACGTCGACGCGCTGTCCGACGGCGAGCAGGTGGTGATCGGCGGCATCATGCAGCACATCGAGCAGGCTGGCGTGCATTCGGGCGACTCGGCGTGCTCGCTGCCGCCCTACAGCCTGTCGAACGAGATCCAGGACGAGCTGCGCCGCCAGACGGTGGCGATGGCGAAGGCGCTGAAAGTGGTCGGCCTGATGAACGTGCAGTTCGCGATCCAGGGCGACACCGTCTACGTGCTGGAAGTGAACCCGCGCGCGTCGCGCACCGTGCCCTATGTGTCGAAGGCGATCGGCGCGCCGCTGGCGAAAATTGCCGCGCGTGCGATGGCCGGCATTTCGCTGAAGTCGCAGGCGTTCGAGAAAGAGATCATCCCGCCGTATTTCTCGGTCAAGGAAGCGGTGTTCCCGTTCCGCAAGTTCCCCGGCGTCGATACCATCCTGGGCCCGGAAATGAAATCGACCGGCGAGGTCATGGGCGTGGGCGACAATTTCGGCGAGGCCTTCGTCAAGTCGCAGCTGGCGTCGAGTTCCGAACTGCCGAAACCGGGCGGCCGCGCTTTCGTCAGCGTGCGATCGGGCGACCGTGACGCCATCGTCGAGGTGGCACAGGCGCTCCTCGACCTCGGCTTCAGCCTGGTCGCTACCCGCGGCACGGCGCAGGCGATCGAATCGGCCGGAATTCCGGTAGCCATCGTTAACAAGGTCAAGGAAGGCCGCCCGCATATCGTCGACATGATCAAGAACGGCGACATCGATTTCATCGTCAACGTGGTCGAGGACAAGAAAGCGGTGAAGGATTCCTACGCCATCCGTGCCGAGGCGCTGGCGCGCCGGGTCGTGTACTTCACCACCCTGGCCGGGGCGCATGCCGCTTGCATGGGCATGCGGCACGGCAACGAACTCGAAGTGTATTCCCTGCAGGCGCTGCATCAACGCCTGCACTGATTGAAAAGGTTAGCGTGTGAGCAAATTTCCCATTACCGTCGTGGGCGCAGAGAAAATGCGCGCCGAGTTGCAGCATCTGAAAACCGTGGAGCGTCCGGCCGTGATCCAGGCCATCGCCGAGGCGCGTGCGCAGGGCGACCTGTCGGAAAACGCCGAATACGACGCCGCCAAGGAAAAGCAGGGCTTCATCGAAGGCCGCATCGCCGATCTCGAAGGCAAGCTGTCGAATGCGCAGATCATCGACCCCAAGACGCTGGACGCGGATGGCCGCATCGTGTTCGGCGCGACGGTCGAGCTGGAAGACGTCGAGTCGGGCGACACCGTCACCTATCAGATCGTCGGTGACGACGAGGCCGACATCAAGCAGGGCAAGATTTCCGTATCGTCGCCGATCGCCCGCGCGCTGATCGGAAAGTATGCCGGCGATGGTGTGGATGTGCAGGCGCCGGGCGGCGTCCGCCAGTACGAAGTGCTGGACGTCGAGTACAAATAAGCATGCGGCGTTTCTGGGACGGCCTTGCGGGCACCCTGCTGGTACTGTGGATCGGCGGCATCTGGGCGATCGGCTACGTCGCCGCGCCGGTGCTGTTTTCCAGCCTGGGGGACAAGCAGCTCGCTGGCATGCTGGCCGGCGAGCTGTTCGAGGTGATGGCGTGGGTCGGCATTGCCGCCGCGGCCTATCTGTTGATCTACCGCATCGCGCGCGACGGCGGCGCAGCGCTGAAAACCCTGTTCTTCTGGGCGGTTGCGCTGATGCTGACGCTGACCCTGGTCGGCCAGTTCGGCATCCAGCCCATCATGCAGGGCCTGAAGGACCAGGCCATGCCGCATGCCGTGATGCAGAGCGTGTTTGCCGACCGTTTCCGGCACTGGCATGGTGTGTCGAGCATCCTCTATCTGATCCAGAGCGCCCTCGGGCTGCTGCTGGTCTGGCGCTCGGGGCTGGCGCGATAAACGCTGTCCGCCGGCGATCAGCCCGGCAGCGCGATGACGCGTTTGGCTGCGGCGCGATAAATGACCAATACCTTGCCAATCTGCTGGACCGGTGCCGCACCGGTGGTGGCGCAGATTTCCTCCAGCCAGGCGCGCCGGGTGTCCGGTTCGTCGCTGGCGGCCTTGATCTTGATCAGTTCATGCGCGTTCAGCGCGAGATCGATTTCCTTCAACACGGCAGGCGTCAGCCCCTGATTGCCGATCATGACCACCGGCTGGCGCGCGTGGGCAAGCCCCTTCAAAAATTGCCGTTGTGCGGGCGTGAGTGATTTCATGCAGTTTTCCTTCAAATGAGCGCGGATTGTAGCCGATAGAGCGGATAGACATGGCGCAGAAACCCAAGCGAACCAAATCCGGCAGTGCCTGGATGCACGAGCACGTGACCGATCCCTACGTCAAAAAGGCGCAGCAGGACGGCTACCGCTCGCGGGCCGCCTATAAACTGCTGGAAATCGACGCCCGCGACCATCTGCTGCGTCCCGGCATGACCGTGGTCGATCTGGGCGCCGCGCCCGGCAGCTGGTGCCAGGTGGCGGTGCAGAAGATGAAAAAGCAGGGCAGGGTGCTGGCGATCGACCTGTTGCCGGTGGCCCCGATGCCGGGGGTCGAGAGCCTGGAAGGCGACTTCACCGAGCCTGCCGCGCTGGCCTGGCTGGAAGAAAAGTTGCAATCCGGTCGGGTTGATCTTGTATTAAGCGATATGGCGCCCAACATCAGTGGGGTGATACTGTCGGATCAGGCGCGCCATTACGAATTGTGCGAGCTGGCACTCGATTTTGCAGTGAACTGGCTGAAACCCGACGGCGCTTTTCTCGTCAAAGTGTTCCAGGGGGTCGGTTTCGAGGATTTTCGGGCGCAGATGCGCCAGGCGTTCGAGCAGGTGGTGATCCGCAAGCCCGATTCCTCGCGCGATCGCAGCACCGAGGTCTATCTGCTGGGACGCCGCCCGCTTGCGGCGCAGGAAACTGCCGTGACAAGCGCGCAAGAAGAGGTTTAGAATGAGTCTAAACGCGCTGCGCTTAAATTAAACGTGCTGCACTTGGCACCAAGGAGTAAACGTGAACAATTTGTCCAAGAACATCGCCGTCTGGCTGATCATCGCCGTTGTCCTGATGACGGTGTTCAACCAGTTTGGCGCGCAGCGCACCGCACAGACGCAGATGCCGTACTCGCAGTTCATCGAGGAAGTACGCCAGCAGCAGATCTCCAAGGTGGTGATCGAGGGCAACGTGCTGAAAGGCGAACGCAGCGACGGCCAGCGCTTCACCAGCTATGCGCCGAGCGACCCCTGGATGGTGTCCGACCTGCTGAAAAACGGCGTATCGGTCGAGGCCAAGCCGGAAGAGCAACCGTCCTTCCTGATGAGCCTGTTCATATCCTGGTTCCCGATGCTGCTGCTGATCGGCGTNNATGCGCCAGATGCAGGGCGGCGGCCGCGGCGGCGCCTTCTCGTTCGGCAAGAGCCGGGCGCGCCTGCTCGACGAGAATGCCAACCCGGTGACCTTCGCCGACGTCGCGGGCTGCGACGAGGCCAAGGAGGACGTGGCCGAGCTGGTCGACTTTCTCAAGGATCCGACCAAGTTCCAGAAACTGGGCGGGCATATTCCGCGCGGCGTGCTGATGGTGGGTCCCCCGGGTACCGGTAAAACCCTGTTGGCGCGCTCGATCGCGGGCGAAGCCAAGGTGCCGTTCTTCAGTATCTCGGGTTCGGACTTCGTCGAAATGTTCGTCGGCGTCGGTGCCGCGCGCGTTCGCGACATGTTCGAGCAGGCGAAGAAGAATTCGCCCTGCATCATCTTCATCGACGAGATCGACGCGGTCGGCCGTCAGCGCGGCGCCGGTCTCGGCGGCGGCAACGACGAGCGCGAGCAGACGCTGAACCAGTTGCTGGTCGAGATGGACGGCTT
>DONB01000051.1 GCA_003510325.1 Thiobacillus sp.
CCAGCCGGTCTTTCGGCGTCATGATGTTGGCGATCGGCTGGTCGAGCCGGGTTTCGAAGCGAAGGTCGCGGTTGGTGACGATGCCGACCACCTTGCCGCCGTCGATCACCGGCAGGCCGGAAATCCGCTTGGCGCGCGTGATCTCGAGCACCTGACGCACCGTCATCTGCGGCGTGACGGTGATCGGATCCTTGACAACGCCGGACTCGAAGCGCTTGACCGCCGCGACCTGCGCCGCCTGCATTTCGGCGTTCATGTTCTTGTGGATGATGCCGATGCCGCCTTCCTGCGCCAGCGCAATCGCCAGCCTCGCCTCGGTCACCGTATCCATGGCGGCCGACAGCAGGGGCAGATTCAGGGTAATGGAGCGCGTCAACTGCGTGGACAGACTGACTTCGCGGGGAAGGATGGCGGAATGGGCGGGAACGAGCAGAACGTCGTCGAACGTCAGCGCTTTTTGCAGAACACGCATGGGCTTTCCTTAAACGCAAAGCGGAATTATACGCGGCGCCCCCGCCCCGCACAAACCAGCCATGGCCCCGCCCGCATTTGGTCGTAATCTACCAACCCAAATAGCCGGCTGGCGGTTGACTACCGTGCCTGATGCAGCTAACTTTGCGTCAGCATCAACCTGCTAGGGCGCACGGTTCAACAGCCCGAAACCTGAACGCCATACAACTCGAGGAGATAAAACAATGTCCAAAGTTTTGCTTGCCCTGACTTCCGCCGCCCTGCTTGGCCTGTCCGGCTGTGCCGATATGCAAACCAAAACGGCCGACAAGCCCGCGGCGGCCAAAGCCACGATCAGCGCCGAAGCGAAGGCTGCCCTGACCGCTGCCCAGGCTGATGTCAAAGATGCCAAGGCCAAGAATGCCCTGTGGACGACCGCAGCGAACGCACTGAAAGCTGCCGAGGACGCCGCCGAAAAGGGCGACAGCGATACGGTAATCAAGCAGTCCAAGCTGGCTAGCGATCACGTCAAGAAAGGCCTGGCCCAGCTCGACTACCCGCTGCTCAAGGTCGGCGACTGAACCAGCCCGCCTCAACTGAAAAGGCCTTCCGGCGCGAAACCGGAAGGCCTTTTTTGTTAGCCCGACCATGTCCCGGGGTCGTTATTCCGGGGCAGCGTCGCCACCCCCCTTTTTGGTGACTTTGCCTTCTTCCGCACGCTTGCGGCGCACTTCCTTGGGATCGGCGATCAGCGGACGGTAGATTTCCACCCGATCCCTGTCGCGCACCTTCTCATCCAGCTTGACCAGCTTGCTGAAGATCCCGACCTTGTTTTTGGCAAGGTCGATCTCGGGATGGGCATCCAGCACGCCGGATGCGCGGATGGCGTCTTCCACCGTCGCACCCTCGGCCAGCTGGGTTCGCAAGATGGGCTGGAGATCCGGCAGGGCATAGATGACTTCGACGCTGATGCTGGCTGCGTTCATGCGGCATAGACCTCGTCGGCACGACGCACAAAGGCGTCGACAAAGGTGTTGGTGATATGACTGAAAACCGGCGCCAGGATCGTTTCCAGCACCCGGCTCGAGAACACGTACTGCAGGCGGAATTCGACCTTGCAGGCATCCTCCCCGAGCGGGGTGAACAGCCAGTCGCCTTCGAGTTCGGAAAACGGACCGTGCCGCAGCCTGATGCGCATCTCACGCGGGTGCGTTTTGGTGTTTTCCGTGGTGAAGCTCTGGTGGATGCCCATGTAGGCGATATGTATGGTTGCCACCGTGCAATGGTCGTCGCGCGTTTTCAACTCGGTGCCCCCGCACCAGGGCAGGAACTCGGGGTAATCCTCGACCCGATCGACCAGTTCGAACATACGTTCGGGGGGATGCGCCACCAGCACACTTTTTTCCACACGCGCCATCAGTCACTAAAGCCTTGTAAAATCAAGAATTGTACGCAAGCCCGTCCACCATGAGCATCGCCGACAACAAAAAAGCCTTTCACGATTACTTCATCGAGGAAAAATTCGAGGCCGGACTCGTGCTCGAAGGCTGGGAAGTGAAAGCCATCCGCGCCGGCCGGGTGCAGCTGAAGGAAGCCTATGTGGTGGTCAAGAACGGCGCCGTGTATCTGATCGGCTGCCATATCAGCCCGCTACCCACCGCCTCCACCCACATCCATCCCGATCCCACGCGCTCGCGCAAGCTGCTGCTGCACGCATCGGAGATCAACAAGCTGATCGGAAAGACCGAACGGGCCGGCTTCACCCTGGTGCCGCTCGACATGCACTATTCGAAAGGCCGCATCAAGCTGGAAATCGGCCTCGCCAAAGGCAAGAAGCAGCACGACAAGCGCGCCGCGGAAAAGGACCGCGAATGGCAGCGCGAAAAGCAGCGCATGGTGCGCACCGCCCAGACCTGAATTGTGGCAAAGAGCCGACTAACGGATGAAATAATCCGCTTACCGGTCGGTTTTGCCTTGCCCCCCTGTCGAAAAGTCGACTACAATGTTTAGTATCTCGACAAGCAAGGACACACAACATGTCTGCCCTGCCCGTTTACGAAGTTGAGTTCATTCCGCTGGAACGCCGAGTGGGGGATCGTCGCATCGCCCCTCGCGATGCAGCACTGCCTCCCAACCTCGCGGCCGACCGCCGCAAGGTCATGAGTCGGCGCGCGGAAGACCGCAAATCCGCTGCTGCGCTGAAGGTCGTGTAGGCGCAATCGACCCGGGCGCATCACGCGCCAGGTCCCGATACATCCGCATACTGCAGCACGTCAGGCTGGCCGCCGGCCAGAAAACCCGTATTGTTTTCCTGAGCGGACCCGATAAGGGTGGCGGCTTTGCAGCCACGGCCGCGGCCGTGTGACAATGACGGCCAGTTGATCGCTCCCCGGTACCGTCCCCTGAAAGTTGAATCCCGTTTGCCCGCCACCGTAGCCGACCTCGCGGCCTTCGATGAGATCATCGACGTCCGTTCGCCCGGCGAATTTGCCGAGGACCACATCCCCGGCGCGATCAACCTGCCGGTGCTGGACAACGCCGAACGCGAGCGCGTCGGCACGCTNNATTCGAAGCGAAAAAAGTCGGCGCAGCCCTGGTCTCGCGCAACATCGCGCAACATCTCGACACCTGGTTCGCCGGCAAGCCGAAGTCTTACCGCCCGCTGGTGGTCTGCTGGCGCGGCGGCAGCCGCAGCGGGTCGCTGACGCACATCCTGCAGAAAATCGGCTTCGCCGCGATGCAGCTCGATGGCGGCTACAAGGCCTATCGCCGCCACGTGGTGGCCGAACTCGCCCGTTTGCCGGGCCTGTTCGGCTATCGCGTGGTGAGCGGTCCTACCGGCAGCGGCAAGAGCCGCCTGCTGCAGGCGCTGGCCGGCGTCNNGCCGCGCATCGGGGTTCACTGCTGGGCGCCTTGCCGGGGCAGGCCCAGCCGTCGCAGAAAAGCTTCGAGAGCGCCATCTGGTCCGTACTCAGCCGCCTCGATCCCGCGCGCCCCGTATTCGTCGAATCGGAAAGCAAGAAAATCGGTGCGCTGCGCGTGCCCGATGCGTTGATCATGGCCATGCGTGCCAGCCCCTGCATCCGGCTCGAGGTGCCGCTCGCGGCCCGGGTCAAACTGCTGAGCGAAGACTATGCGCATTTCCTGCACGATCCCGAAGACATCAATTCCTGCCTGATCCACCTGGCCGATCTGCGCGGCCATGAAACCATCGCGGAGTGGCAAGCGCTGGCGAACCGCCAGGCATGGCCCGAGCTCGTGGCCGCCCTGCTGGAGCAGCATCACGACCCGGCCTACTTCAAGTCGCTGGCACGCAACTACGCCCCCTCGCCCGCCGATTGGAGCTTCCATACGGACGACCTCTCGGCCGGCGGGCTGCAGCAGCTGGCACGCGAGATCCTGGCCTCGATTTAAAGCAGCTTGCCCAGCACGAAACCGATCACGATGCCGACGATGACCGCGATGGTGAGGCCGCGGTAGGTCAGCACATCCTTCGAATAGCCGCGCCGGATGGCGACATAGGCGACCAGGTAACCCACCGCGTTGAGCAGCCAGATGAAGCCGATCGACAACACCTTGACGATGATCGGGCCGACCACCGGAACCAGCGCGATGAAGCCCAGCAGCCAGGCAAAGGCATTGGACAACAGACCCACGACCACCACGCTGCCGGCGATCACGCTGCGGTCCACGTTGAAGTGCAGCCCCAGCCACACCAGCGCACCGATCGCGCACCACACCGGCAGCATCACTCTCCAGTTGCGCCACCACGGTGCCCGCGGCGACAAATCGACCTCGAAGGTGTCCGGCTCAGTCATCTCTCAAACGCAAGCAAACGGGAAATCCCAACATTAATCGAAAACTCAGCCCCGCCCCACTTCGATCACATTCTGCACGTGCTGCAGGCGCGCCAGCAGCCGCGACAGCTGCTGCAATTCCCTGACCCGCACGGTGAGTTGCATGTGCGCATACTCGCCGCGGCTTTCGGTGTTGACGCGCAACACGTCGAGCCGGTCCTTGGCGATGACATCCGAAATGTCGCGCAGCAGGCCCTGGCGATCGAACGCCTTGAGATGAATCTCAACCTCAAATGCCGCACCGGCTTCGAGCACCCATTCGGCCGGCATCATGCGGGCGGGATTGGCGCGTTTGAGCGAAGCGCAGTCGGCGCGATGCACGGTGAGCCCGCGGCCGACCGTGTTGTAGGCCACGATGGCTTCGGGCGGCTGCGGCTTGCAGCAGCGCGCCAGCATCAGAGGCACGTCGCCCAGGCCTGGAATGCTGACCGGATTGCCTGATTTCGCGCGCAGCCGCGGTTTGCTGGTGGGCGTCAGTGCGGAGATGACCTTGCCGGATTCCTGCAGGGCGTTGACCAAGTCGCGCTGGCCGACGTCGCCGCGGCCGAGCGCGGCAAGAAACTCGTCGACCTTGCCGAACTTGAGCCGCTGCGCGAGCTTCTCCTGGTTCGCGTCCACCACGCCCAGGCGCTTGAGCTCCTTGTCCAGCAGAGTGCGGCCGAGGCTGACCTGCTCGCCGACATCGCGCTGGCGGAACCATGCGCGCACCTTGGATCGTGCGCGGTGCGTCGCCAGATAGCCGAGCGCCGGATTGAGCCAGTCGCGGCTCGGCGTACCTTCCTTGGCGGTGACGATCTCGACGCGCTGGCCGTTTTCGCGCGCCGTGTTGAGCGGCACCATCGCGCCGTTGACCTTGGCACCGCGACAGCGGTGTCCCAGATCGGTGTGCAGCGCGTAGGCGAAATCCACCGGCGTGGCACCGCGGTCGAGCGCCACCACCCGCCCCTGCGGCGTCAGCACATAGACCTGATCATGGAACAGCTCGGTCTTGAACTGCTCGGTGAATTCGCTGCTGTCGGCAACGTCGTCCTTCCATTCCAGAATGCGCCGCAACCAGGCGATCTTCTCTTCGTACTGCGCGTCCTGGCGGCCGCCCTCCTTGTAGCGCCAGTGCGCGGCGACGCCGAGTTCGGCATGGCGGTGCATGTCGAAGGTGCGGATCTGCACCTCGAGCGCGCGCTCCTCGGGGCCGATGACCGCAGTGTGCAGCGAACGATAATCGTTGCTCTTGGGCTGCGAGATGTAGTCGTCGAACTCTCCGGGAATCGGCTGCCACAGGTTGTGCACCAGGCCCAGCACGGTGTAGCAGTCGATCTCGTGCCTGACCAGCACGCGCACCGCGCGGATGTCGTACAGCTGCTCGAAGCTCAAACGCTTGCGTCGCATCTTGTTGACGATGCTGGCGATGTGCTTGGGGCGACCGGTCACTTCGGCCTCGATGCCGTGCAGCGCGAGTTCGGCCTGCAGGCGCTCGATGATGCCCAGAATGTAGGCCTCGCGGTCGGCGCGCTTTTCGTCGAGCTGAGTGGCGATGGACTTGTAGGTGTCGGGCTCCAGGTAACGGAACGCCCAGTCCTCCATTTCCCACTTGATCTGCCATACGCCGAGCCGGTTCGCCAGCGGCGCGAACAGCTCACGCGCCTGATGGCCGAGCGCCGCGCGGGTGGCCTCATCCTCGCTGGCCACGCACCGCAGGGCATGCGTGCGCTCGGCCAGCTTCACCAGCACCACGCGGATGTCCTCCACCATCGCCAGCACCATCTGGCGCAGGGCCTCGAGTTGGGCATGCGGGTCGACGCGCTTGTCGGTCGTGCTGGCGGCCAGCGCTTCGATGCGCGCCATGGCCGCCACGCCGCGAGCGAGCCGCGCGGCGGTGCCGAATCTCGCATCGAAATCGGGCGCTGCACCAGGACCGCTCTCAGGGCGGACGTCTGGCGGCGTCCCCCTTGCGGGGGCGGCGCCCAGGCAGTCGTGCAGCAAAGCTGCGGCCACGGCATCCGCGCCCACCCGCAGTTCGGCCACGATCAGGGCCGTGCCGACGCTGTGCGCAAACGCGGGGCTCGCCCCCAGTTGCCGATGCGCATATTCCAGCGCGCGCCAGGGCAGGTCGTTTTCCGCCACCGGCAGAACACGCGCCAGCGCCTGCCGGGCGGATTCGAGGTCGGTCGCGTCAAAGCAGCGGGGCTTCGAGGTTTCGGTCATGGTTGCGATACATCAGCTTGCCAGTAGCGGCGATAGGTTGGCCGATATTGTGAGGCCTCGACCCCGGCTTCGCCAAAATCGAAGCGAATCAGCCCACCCGAATCGCTGCGCAGCACACGCGCATCGATCGCGCGGAACCGTTCCACCACGTGGGGATGAGGATGTCCGTAGCGGTTGCGATAGCCCTGGGTGAAGACGACCCAGTCGGGCCGCGTCGCCGCAACGAACTCCGGAATGGACGAGGTCAGGCTGCCGTGGTGCCCGGCGAGAAGAACGCTGACCGGGGCCATCTGGCCGGATTCGAGCAATTCGAGTTCCGTCCGCCGTTCGCCGTCGCCCGTCAGCAGCAGGCTGTGGCGCCGGCTGACGACGCGCAAGACGCAGCTGTAATCGTTGTCGCGGCGCCGGATTTCGGCATAGGCTGCGGGCCGGGGATTGAGGATTTCGAACTGCACGCCATCCCAGTTCCAGCGCTGGCCGCGCATGCAATGGCGTGCCGCCGCCACGCCCTCGAGCAGGGGGCTGGCCACAGGCAAGCCGTGCAGCAGCCAGCCGGTCGGGATATCGCGCAGCACGGAGCGCATGCCGATGCTATGATCGTTGTCGTCATGCGTGACGATCAGCCCGGACAATTCTCCGACACCTGACGCGCGCAGGAAGGGAACGACGATGCGCTCGCCCGAATCGCTGTCGGCGAACGCCGCACCGGTGTCGTACAGCAATGCGCGATTCGCGGTGCGAATCAGCACGGCAGTGCCCTGCCCGACGTCGATCACCTCGGCACGAAAATGGCCGGGCTCGATGGCGTCACGCAGCGGAAACAGCAGCGGCAACCACAGAGCCAGGCCCAGAACGCGAAGCGGAAACCCGCGCGGCAACAGCATCCACACCGTGCCGGCCAGCGCCAGTCCCACGGCCCACCAGGCCGGTGCGGGCAACGTCGTCACCGCCAGCGGCAGATCGCTCGCCCAGTTCAGACCCACACCCAGCCAGGCCATCAGCCNNCCCTGCCACAGCGGCGCAACCAGCACGCCCAGCAGCGCCAGCGGCGTGATCAACCAGCTCACCAGCGGGATCGCCACCGCATTGGCCAATGGCGAAACCAGCGACACCAGCTGGAACAGCAGCAACAGCACCGGCGCCAGTGCCAGGGTAACCGCGCCCTGCACCGTGACCCAGCCGCGCAGCTTGCCGGGCAACGCCACCCGGCCCAATGTCACCCCCAGGATCGCCGCCATGGCGCCGAACGACAGCCAGAAGCCGGCCGACAACACCGCCCACGGGTCGATCAGCAGCACGACGAACAGTGCCACGACCAGTGCGGTGAACGCGTGCGGCATGCGCCGCCCCCAAAAGCTCAGCGCCAGCACGGTCANNCATGAACAGCGTGCGTTGCGCCGGAACCTGGAATCCGGCCAGCAGCGCATAGCCGAACGCCGCCAGCACCGCTGCGAACAGCCCGGCCTGACGCGCGGGCAGGCGTTCCGCATGGCGCGGCAGGCGCCGCCAGACGCTTGCCACCAGCCAGCCGGCCAGCGCCGCGATCATGGTGACGTGCAGCCCGGAAATGGAGAGCAGATGATTGACGCCGGTACGGGTGAAAGCGCGCCACTGCTCATGCGGGATGCTGCGCTGGTCACCCACCACCAGCGCGGCGATGACGCCGGCATAGGGCGCGTCGCCGAGCGACTCAAAAATGCGTTCGCGCACTGCCGCGCGCGTCGCAGCGATCCATGCGGCCGGCGTATGAGCCTGCGCCGCGACGCGCTGCGGCGCAGGCGTCTCGCGCACATAGCCGCTGGCATCGATGCCGCGCTCCAGCATCCAGGCTNNTCCAGCATCCAGGCCTCGAGATCGAAGCCGTGCGGATTGCGCGTGCCGTAGGGCATCTTCATCCGCACCGTCAGCCGCCAGCGTTCGCCGGCCCGCATCCGCGGCTCGAACCGGATGGCCTCGCGCGGCCAGTAGCGGGTCAGCTGGACGCGCTGCAGCGTCGGTGCATTCGGGGTGACGACGTGCTCGACATCGAACACGAATCGCTCGCCACGCGCATTGGCATGCGGCAGATCGGAGAGCACGCCCACCAGCTCGATATCCACGCCCTGCCAGTGCGCGGGCAGGCGTTCATCCAGCCGCACGTCGGCCCGCCAGCCTGCCCAGGCAAAACCGAGCGCCGCGCACAGCAGGACAACACCCATGCGACGGGCGAATTCGAACAGGGGACGGGAAAATGCCGGCAGCCACAGCACCGACGACATCAGCGGCAGCAGCCACAGCCAGTGCGCCGGCGGCAATTCGGCCTGTTGTTGCAGCAGCCACACCCCGAGACAGAACGCGATCAGGGTGAGCCGCATCGCGCCGAGGGATCAGGCTGGTTGAAGGTTGCCGTCAACCAGCCGCATCTGCCGGTCCATGCGTGCCGCCAGCCCGGCGTCGTGGGTGACGACGACCAGGCTGGTCCCGTGCTTGCGGTTGAGTTCGCGCATCAGATCGAATACCGCATCGGCGGTGTGGCGGTCGAGGTTGCCGGTAGGCTCGTCGGCGAGGATGCATACAGGCTGCGTGACCAGCGCGCGGGCGATGGCGACGCGCTGACGCTCGCCCCCGGACAGTTCGCCGGGACGGTGGTCGAGGCGATGGCCGAGGCCGACCTCACCGAGGATGGCGGCAGCGCGCGCCAGCGCCTCGGCACGCGCCATGCGGCGAATCAGGAACGGCATGGCGGCGTTTTCCTGCGCGGAAAACTCGGGCAGCAGATGATGGAACTGGTAGACGAAGCCGAGGGCGCGGTTGCGCAGGTCGCTACGCTCGGCCTCGGAAATCGCGAAGGGGTCGCGGCCCATCAGCGTGATTTTTCCGGAAGTCGGCGTGTCGAGGCCGCCCAGCAGATGCAGCAAGGTGCTCTTGCCCGACCCCGAGGCGCCGACGATGGCGAGCGACTCGCCGCCGTGGATTTCAAGATCGACGCTGCCGAGTACCGGCACATCGGTCCGGCCCTGGCGGAAAATCTTGCCCAGGCCGACGCAGCTCAATACGGTCTCACTCATAGCGCAGCGCCTCCGCCGGATTGATGCGCGATGCGCGCCAGCTCGGATACAGGGTCGCGGCCAGGCTGATCAGCAGCGAAATCCCGCCGATGATGCCGACGTCGTTCCACACCAGCTTGGAGGGCAGTTCGTTGATGTAGTACACATCGGCCGGGAACAGGTCCATGCCGGCCATGCGTTCGATGAAGGGCACGACGGTCTCGAGATTGAGCGCCAGCAGCACGCCGCTCGCCACCCCGAGCACGGTGCCGAACACGCCGATGAAGGCCCCCTGCACGATGAAGATTTTCATGATCGAGCCGGGCTTGGCGCCGAGCGTGCGCAGGATGGCGATGTCNNGCCACCGCGACGATCAGCAGCAGGATCAGGAACATCATGCGCTTTTCGATCGCCACGGCGCGGAAAAAGTTGGCATGGCTTTGCGTCCAGTCCGTCAGGTAATAGTGTCCGCTGAGGCTTTGCGACAGCTCGCGGGTGACGAAGGGCGCGCGAAACAACTCGTCCAGCTTCAACCGCACGCCCGACACGTCCTCCCCCAGCCGCAGCAGCTTCTGCGCATCCTGCAGATGGATCAGCGCCAGACCGGAATCGTATTCGAACATGCCCGCCTCGAAAATGCCGGTGACGGTGAACTGCTTGACGCGCGGCATCACCCCGGCCGGCGTGATGTTGCCCTGCGGCGTCAGCAGCACCAACTTGTCGCCGGGGTACACATTCAGCACGCGGGCGAGCTCGCCGCCGAGGATGATGCCGAATTCGCCCGGTTTGAGATCGGCCAGCGTTCCCGTCTTCATGTACTGCGCAAAATCCGCGACCCGGCTTTCCAGGTCAGGCAATACGCCGCGGATGATCGCGCCGCGCACCATGTCGCCGTTGGCGAGCATGCCCTGCGCGTTCACATAGGGTGCGCCGGACATCACTTCCTTGTTCTGTTGCGCCTGCGCCAGCACGCCGCGCCAGTCGGCCAGTCGATCCGCCGGNNCGCCGAGAATGCGTGCGCGCAGCTCCTCCTGAAAACCGTTCATCACGGACAGCACCACGATCAGCGCCATCACGCCGAGCGCGATGCCCGCCATGGAGACGATGGAAATGAAGGAAATGAAGTGATTGCGGCGCTTGGCGTGGGTGTAGCGCAGGCCGACCAGAAGCTCAAAGGGAAGCAAAGCAGGACTCGCTGAAGGGATGCCCAGAGTATGCCACAGCCGCCCTAGTCGCCGAGCAGATGCAGCACCACGTTGCGGGTCTGCGCGCCGCGCCGGTGCTCGAAGACATAAATCCCCTGCCAGGTGCCGAGCAGCGGCGTCCCGTCGGCGACCGGGATCGCCAGATGGGTCTGCGTCAGCGCTGCGCGCACGTGCGCCGGCATGTCGTCCGCACCTTCCAGCACATGTTCGTAGATCGGATCGCCTTCCGGCACCAGGCGAGACAGGAAGCGTTCCAGATCGGTCTGCACGGTCGGATCGTAGTTTTCCTGGATCAGCAGGCTGGCCGAGGTGTGGCGGATAAACAGGGTGAGCAGGCCCTGCCGGATGCCGCTCGCCTGCACCCACTCGCACACCTGCGGGGTCAAGGCATACAAGCCCTTGCCATGGGTGGGGACGGTGATGTCATGAAAGGCCTGGCGCATGGGCCGTTATTCTAGCGAATCCGCTTTGCTACACTCGACGCATGCTGTTCCTCATTCCCCATCTTTTCCCGGCAAGACAACTGCTGCAAGCGGCAGCCCCGGACCTTCGCCTGCCTGCGCTGCAGACCCTGCTGGCGCGCGGTACCCGCCAGCCCTGCCCGGCCGAGGGCGTGGAAGCCGCCTTGTGCGTAGCGCTGGGAATCGAACGCCAGCAGGACTGGCCGCTNNCCCTCATGGCAGATGGCGGCGAGAGCGGGGACGCCTACTGGCTGCGCGCGGATCCGGTTCACCTGCGGGTGATGCGCGACCGCATCGTGCTGGCAGATGGCGAGGCCCTGGCATTGTCGCGCGAGGAAGCCGATGCGCTGGCCGGCACCATCGGCCAGCATTTTGGCGGCGACCTGAGCCCGCTGCCGCTGCACCCCCGGCGCTGGTACCTGCGATTTCCCGTGGCGCCGTCGCTGGTCACCACGCCCTTGTCGGTCGCGGTAGGACGCGATATCGATCCGTTGTTGCCGCAAGGCGGGGACGCCATGCGGTTTCGCACCCAGTTGAATGAGCTGCAGATGCTGCTGCACGAGCATCCGGTGAACCAGGCGCGCGAGGCGCGAGGCGACTTGCCGGTCAATTCGCTATGGTTGTGGGGAGGCGGCCACCTGCCCGCCATCCGCACCCATTCCATGCCGATTTACGCCCGGGATGCCGAAGCACAGATGCTGGGCGGTTTCTGCGGTGCACGCGTGCACGCGTTGCCAACGCAGCTGGATGCGCAATGGCTTGAAACGGATGGAGTCATTCTGCTGGACGGCTTGACCCGTTCCGGGCAAGTCGGCGATGCCTGCGGCTGGCGCGAAGCGCTGCGCGACCTGGAACGGGACTGGTTCGTGCCGCTGCTTGGCAGGCTGCGCACCCTCGGCCCGCACGACCTGCGTCTGCTTGACCCGGTCAACGGCAAGGCCCTGCGCCTTCAGGCGCGCGACGCCTGGAAGTTCTGGCGGCGGCCGCACCGCCTGATCTCGATGCTGTCCTGAAGCATTTCGCAAGCCAGGCTCAGACAGGGGTGGCCCACAGGTCGTGCTCGTCCGCTTCCTCGACACGCACTTTGAGGCGCGTCCCCGGCCGCAGATCGAACACCCCTTCGAGGTAGACCACGCCGTCGATTTCCGGCGCATCGGNNCGTCCTCCTCGTCGACGATCACCTCGATTTCACGGCCGATCTTGGCATCGAGCCGGGCTGCCGAAATCTCCGCCTGCACGTCCATGAAGCGTTCCAGACGCTCTTCCTTCAGTTCTTCCGGAATGGCGTCGGGGAGTTCATTGGCTGCCGCGCCTTCGACCGGCGAATACTTGAAGCAGCCGACGCGGTCGAGTTGCGCTTCCTTCAGAAAAGCCAGCAGTTCCTCGAACTCGGCATCGGTCTCGCCGGGGAAGCCGACGATGAAGGTCGAGCGCAGCGTGAGATCGGGCACCGCGGCACGCCAGGACTGGATGCGATCGAGCGTCTTCTCGACCGCGCCGGGCCGTTTCATCAGCTTGAGAATGCGGGGGCTGGCATGCTGGAACGGAATATCCAGATAAGGCAGGATGATGCCGTCTGCCATCAGCGGAATCACGTCGTCGACGCTGGGATACGGATAGACATAGTGCAAGCGCACCCAGGCGCCGAGGCTGCCCAGCGCACCGGCCAGCTCGGTCATGCGGGTCTTCAGCGGGCGACCGCTCCAGAACCCCGGACGGTATTTCACGTCCACTCCGTAGGCGCTGGTGTCCTGCGACACCACCAGCAGTTCCTGCACGCCGGCGCCGACCAGCGCTTCCGCCTCGCGCATCACCTCGCCGATCGGGCGGCTCACCAGATCGCCGCGCATCGAGGGAATGATGCAGAAGGTGCAGCGGTGGTTGCAGCCCTCGGAAATCTTCAGATAGGCGTAGTNNTTCAGGTAGGCGTAATGGCGCGGCGTGAGCTTGATGCCGCCGGGCGGAATCAGATCCTCGAAGGGATCGTGCGGCTTCGGCAGCGCCGTGTGCACGGCTTCCATCACCTCGTCCAATGCATGCGGACCGGACACCGCCAGCACCTTGGGGTGCGCCTCGCGCACCACGTCGCCCTTGGCGCCGAGGCAGCCGGTGACGATCACCCTGCCGTTCTCCGCCAGCGCTTCGCCGATCGCCTCCAGCGACTCCTGTACCGCGGCGTCGATGAAGCCGCAGGTGTTGACCACCACCACATCCGCGTTATCGTAACTGCCGACGATTCCATAGCCCTCGGCGCGCAACTGCGTGAGAATGCGCTCGGAATCGACCGTCGCCTTCGGGCATCCGAGCGAAACGAATCCGACGGTCGGCGTGCGGGCGGGGTGTGCTTTGGTTACCATGACGTTCAATCCTGATGGAGCTTGTGATGTATATCGTAGCGATTGGCTGGGCCTACGTGATTCTGATGATGGCGATTACCGCCAGCAGCATCGGCAAGGCGCTGGCCATCCTGGTTTTTCTGGGTATCCTGCCGATCGCGCTGTTTGTCTACGTGGCTGACGGACCGCGCAGGCGCCGCCGTTCAATGCCCGTGTCCGATGACATATCCGACCAGCGCGACGCTGGCGATTCCCAGGCCGATCAGCGCTAACTGCTGCAGCGTGGAGGCGATTTCCGCCCGCTTGTGCAGTCCCGGAAGCAGATCCGAGAGTGCCACATACAGCATGCTTGCAGCTGCCAGTCCGAGCAATACCGGCGTCCAGCCTTCCAGCATCGACAGCGCGAAATAGCCCAGCAACGCGCCTATCATCGTCGCCACCCCGGTCAGTAGATTGATCAGGAGCGCTTTGGTTCGGCTGTAGCCCGAGTGCAGCAGGATCAGGAAATCGCCGATTTCCTGCGGGATTTCATGGGCGATGATCGCCAACGCCGTCACCACCCCGAGACGGAAATCGACCAAAAACGCACCCGCGATGATGACCCCGTCGACGAAGTTGTGGAAGGTGTCGCCTACCGTGATCATCAGTCCGGATCGCCCGTGATCGTGTCCATGAGCGTGGCTGCCGTGCGCCTCGCACACCTCTTCGTGGCAGTGTCGCCACAACACCAGCTTTTCGAGCAGAAAAAACAGCAGAATGCCGCCCAGCAACGCCTTCGCCACCGTCTCGATGTTGCCGTCCTTCATCAGCACCGCTTCCGGCAGCACTTCCAGCAGAGAAGCGCCAAGCAGCGCACCAATGGCGTAGCTCACCAGCACGGGGACCCAGTGCGGCCGTGCCGACAAAGCCACGATCGCAGCCAGCAGCAGGCTCAGCAAACTGCCTGCGGCAGTCGCAATCAAAATGATGGCCAGGGTAGACATGTAGGATCGAAGGCAGCACGGAAAGAGGGGGATTATACCGGGCTGAGCATCCAGGCCGATGCGCGTTCTTGCTGTGCCAGACAAGCGGAACACAATTCAGACGTTTGAACCCGCGGTTCCGATCAAGACCACACGCACGGAATTCACGGTCCTGTCCCGCGACCGGAACGGCCACGGGACGGCTTAGCGAACTACCGCTTCCATCAGGAAGCGCCAAGCCTCACTTTTTCGCTTTCTCAGGGCCAACCGACAATTCCTCTTTCAGTTTTTCGATGCTGGCCTTGCCGAAGCCTTTCACGTTGTCCAGTTCATCCAGGCTCTTGAAGTTGCCGTTGGACTCCCGGTACGCAATGATGGCCTTGGCTTTTGCCGGGCCCAGTCCCCTGACCACCTCAAGCTCGGATTGCGTTGCCGTATTGATGTTCACTGCCGCAAATGCCGGAAATGCCATCAAGCCCAGCAACACCAGCACACCCTTAGTCAGCTTTTTCATACTTCCTCCTTTTGAAGTTCGAGAGTCGTGAGCACATGCCCACGCACGCAACCTAACTTCAGAGAAGAAATCCATCCATACAACTTTAGTTGTATGGTCCCATTAATAAATTGATTTAATTGGGAAAGTTTTTTGTACCAGACTCAAGACCTATAGGCATGCGCATGGCTTACAGGCGTGCCGTCAGCCAATCGAGGCTTCCACGCAATAAAAAACCCCCTCT